>JACQEQ010000251.1 GCA_016200445.1 Gammaproteobacteria bacterium
ATCGGCGGTATGCTTTTTATATAAACCGCCATGGCGTGACGATCGGCATCGGTGAGCTTTGAAGTTCCCTGTACTACGGCCTTCATGCCGGAGCCAATGAAATCCGTCTCGGGTGTTATTCCCGTCTTGAGCAACTGCTCGATGTCCGCAATCGACCAACTGCCGATGCCGGTCTTGACATCCGAAGTGATGTTCGGCGCATTCTGCTTGTCGGGTCCGCCGATATTGCCGGAGAAGGATTTACTCAGCGTAAGCCCGCCCAGAAAATTGCGCGGAGTATGGCATTCCTCGCAATGCGCCACGGCGTGCACCAGATAATTGCCGCGGTTCCATGCTTCTCCCTGAGCCGGTTCGATCGCAATCGGTTCGGCAGTAAAGAACCACTCCCGCCAGAAGACGAGTAGCGTGCGCCAACCGAAGGGTGGCTTTGCTTCATGCGCTTTGTTGGGCAGCGCTACCGCCGGCAAGGTCATGATGTAGGCGTACATATCTTCGATATCGCGATCAGTAAGCTTGCTGTACGAGGTGTAGGGAAACACCGGAAAAAGATATTCCCCCTTGCGCCCGATACCGTTGCGCAGCGCATGCTTGAACTCCACCAGACTCCAGGCGCCGATGCCGTACTGCGGGTCGGGCGTGATATTGGGTGAACGAAACGTGCCAAAAGGTGTATCGAGTCCCAGACCGCCGGAAGGGAGTTTGGCACTACCCGCAGGGACGCTGCCGCCCCTCGGACCTCCGTGGCAGCTGTAGCAATCCGCCGCATCGTAAAGATACTTACCGCGGGCGATCGACTCCGCATCAACCGCACGCACTTCCGTTGCTGCGAGGCACCCCATGATAAGCAGCAGTACAGCGAATAATCTGGAGATTTTCATGATATTAATTTCCTAAGGCAATGAGCACGTAAACGCCAGACGCAAGTAGCTCGTCCCGGACAGGAATCCCTTGCATCCGGCGTGTCCGTGATGTGATTAAGAAACTTGCGTACTGGTCGGTTTGAACCTGTTGCCTTCAGTCTGCGCTGAAGTAAAGCCCAGCCCCTTGAACGGATGGGCCGGATCCCACGGAACCGGTGAACGCTTCGGCTGCGAACCCGCGAGCGGGAACGGCCAGGCCAATGATTCGGCCGAGTGATGCGCAATTTTTCCGGTCATCTGATGGTGCTCCTGATGGATATGGCCATAGAACACCGTCACATTCTCGTAGGGCGTCAGGATGCCGATCGCCTTGGCGCCATCATTGGTCGCCCAGTCCCATGCAGGATAAAGATCGAATAATGGGCGATGCGCGAACACGACAATCGGCTGCGTCTTGTCGTGCCGGGCCAAATCGTCATGCAGCCATTGCAACTGATTTTCCCCGATCATTCCATTGGGATCCGAAACATTGTCGAGCGCGACGAAATGCACGCCCTTGTGATCAAAACTGTAGTTGCTGACACCGAACATGGCCTTGTACATCTCGCCATTGTCGAGCCCGGCATCGTTCTCGCCGGGAATAAAGCGCACCTCCTTGACTTTTAATTCCGCAACAATGGTTTTGAATTCCGTCATGCGTTGACGGCGCACCTTGTCATCCTGCGCACCATGAATGAGGTCGCCGGTGAACATGATGAAATCGGGCTGGCGCTTGAGTGCGTTCACCGCCGCGACGGCGCGCTTCAGCGTGTTCTTGGCTTCGGGGTTGGCTGGCCCCTCGAAACCCCAGTGCGTATCTGTCATTTGCACGAAAAAAAAGTCTTGCCCTGCTGCCGCCAGCGCACGGCCCCACAAACCGAGGCTCGAGGCGAACACCACGCCTCCGCCAAGTCCAATTAGTTTCAGAAAGTCCCTGCGATCAGTTTCGATGCTCATGAGAATACCTCCGGAGAGAGGCGCCAGAATTGGTGCCGTCACAATGCAATACTGGCGAGGCTCGACTTTTATTCCCGTGTCATTCCATTACAGGGGTAAAGTCGTTATTTTTTTCATGCAGCGCTCTGTTCTTAGGAAGCAAGAATCGGCCGGGAGAGCGACGGCCCTGAAGAAGCTCTGATCGATTAGTCACTGCTGTCGTTCCTGCGACGCACATGCGGAAATGTCTAAAATCACTGGATTCCCGCTTTCGCGGGAAAGACGCTTACTGAAAAGTTTCAATTCAGGGGGTTTCTAAAATTAGACGTTCGTAAATATCAGGAGCAGATTTTAAATTTATCGACTCGTTACATTCCGGGATTTGAAACGTAACGAAGAAACGCTGGGCAAAGATTAGCTTTACAGCAGAAAAAGCGGCCGGAATGGTATTTTTTTAAAGTCTCACTCCGGCCGTTTTAGTATTTTGTCATTCAATACATCGAAATTAGTGCATAGCCCTGCAACTGAAAATCCGCAACAGAGCCGTGTCCGCCTGGAACAAAGCCGATGCCTGGTATCTTGTTCGTCATGTTGATACCGAGGTTGCGGGCAGCTACCTGGCAAAGATAAATCTTGATTCCTTTGCTCATTGCTTGTTCGATCATTGGCACAAACGGGTTGGGCATCGGCGCTCCACCGGCGATAGGATTAAACGTTGCGTGCTGGGTAGCAGCGAGCGCCCCACCAGATTCGAGCAATACCACCACCACCTCGACATCCTTGCCGATCGTCATGCCGTGCACATTTTCGTAATTTTTAATCAGATGATCCAATTGCGAAAAGAATCGCCCGCTGGTTCTATCCACTACCCCGTTGGCACGGGTGAGGAAGGGGTGACCGATTGAGATCACAACCCGGGCATGATCTCGAACTTTGTAACACTCGGTAATCGCCTGCGCACCATATCCAAACTCATCGTCCATCGAAGTCGTTCCGTCGTAGGGTGTAACCGGGCAATCCTGGGGGGTCGAAATCGTGTTAGCCCCGACCGCAAGCTGGGTAAACATCAGCGCACCCAAGGTGAGTGGCAATATAGATAGGCGCTTTGCAACAGATTTCACATGAGTTCTCTGCATTATCGACATGTTTAAGATCCACATATTTATATAACGTTGAATTACGCATAGAGGAAACCGTAATAAGCATTACGTCTCCAGCCGCCCTTAATTTCAAATAAGGTGCCTGGACTATACTATTAGCCTATAAATTTTTCCAGTATTGACAAGCAAGTTAGGGGCAGTTTTTGCGTGCGCCAGCCGAGACCCGGCTATTGAGCCTCCTTGGTAACCTTAGAACATTGCAAGCGAGATAATTTTGTAATGACTCTACGGACGGATATAACTCCAGCCTTGCTGCTGTAGATTCAAAATCCGCACCAGACCGGCCGGCACGACATGTGCGCCTTCGGTAATTTCAGCCTTGGCATTGTTGGTTTTTTCCCATGTCTTGATGGTATTGCCGCAGGCGGCGAAACTCACGTTTTGCAACGCAAGATCCTTGATGCGACCTGCCACCGGACTGTCTTTGAGCAGCATTTTCAACCCGGGACCGTAGGCGACAACTTCGATATTGATGTTGTCGATACCCAGCTCTCTTTGCACATTAACCGCGTTATTAAGCGCCATGTTTGCTACTTTTTCGCTATCTTCAGTGATCTGAATAACCATGTTGTAGAGTTTCTTTTCCGGCGTCGCGACGGGCGCGTCTGCGGCAGTTGAACTTCCCGGCAAGACACTCAATGCGGCACTCGCGATCATCAGCACTGCAATTATCGATTTCATAACACACCTCCTAGACATTTTGATTGCTCGACTCATGGTGTATAACCGGTCGCGCAGGAGTTTTATTCCCCGTGTGCATCTAATTCTGTCGTTGGGGAATAAAATCGCCGGCATTTCAGTTGTAACTTTATCGATGGCACTACAAAGCGCGTGGCAAAAAATAATCACAACGAACTAGCGCGGTTTGAACACTGCGTGCTGCCGCATCTGGACGCTGCGTTCAATCTAGCGCGCTGGCTGGTGGGCAATGACCACGATGCGCAAGATCTCGCGCAGGAGTCGTGTATGCGTGCGTTGAAATATTTTGCAGGTTTCCACGGCTCGGACGCTCGCGCGTGGCTGCTAACCATCGTGCGCAACACGACCTTCACCTGGCTGCGGCAACATCGCATGCAGGAACTCACGATGACGATTGAAGACGACTATTTCGATGCGGCAGCAGCGTCAAGCGAGATCGTCGGATTGTCGCCGTCGAATCCTGAAACACAGCTTTCGCAACAAGCCGACGCAGACCAGTTGCGACAGGCCATCGAACAACTGCCGGTAGAATTTCGCGAGGTGATGGTGTTGCGCGAACTCGAAGATTTGCCTTACAAGCAGATTGCGGCGATCACCGGCGTGCCGGTGGGCACGGTCATGTCGCGGCTGGCCCGCGCGCGCAAACGCCTGCAGCAAATCCTTACGTCCGGAGCTACCGCACCAGAGAATACTGCCCATGGACTGTAACGAATTAAATGTCACGCTCAATGCTTATGTGGACGGCGAACTCGACGCGCTCACCACAGCCCGCATCGAATCGCATCTGCAAAGCTGTGCATCGTGTCAACGGCGGCTGCGCGAGCAGATGGATGTGCGCGCGGCGATTAAAACCGCTACGCCCTATTTCAAGGCACCGGCGAATTTGCGCAACCGCATTCATGCAGAGCTGCATAAGGAAGCGAAAACACGCTGGCTGGATTATCTAAACACCTGGCGCTGGCCAAGCATGGGCGCGGCTCTGAGTAGTGTTGTGTTATTCGGCGCCAGTCTTGTGCTGGTACTCAGCATGCCGTCGGCCGATGAATTGGTCGCACGCGAAGTGGTTTCCGGCCATGTGCGCTCGTTGATGGCCGAACATCTCACCGACATCCGCTCCACCGATCAACACACCGTCAAACCATGGTTCATCGGTCAGCTCGACTTTTCTCCACCGGTCCATGATCTTGCTACGCAGGGCTTCGCGCTGGCGGGCGGACGGCTAGATTATGTCAACAACCGCCAGGTTGCGGCTTTGGTTTATCATTATCGCAAGCACGTTA
Organism: Gammaproteobacteria bacterium; assembly: GCA_016200445.1. Taxonomy (GTDB): domain Bacteria; phylum Pseudomonadota; class Gammaproteobacteria; order SG8-11; family SG8-11; genus UBA6921. Next base: position 4,975 of record JACQEQ010000251.1, read on the forward strand.
TCAATCTGTTCATTTGGCCGGCGGGTAAGGAAACGACGTCGAACCCTAACGAGCGAGAGTGGCAGGGTTATGCGGCTTATGAATGGACTCAGGCGGGAATGCAGTTTTGGGCGGTCTCCGATATCAATACAACGGACTTACGCCAATTTGCACGCTTATTACGATTCTCTGCCATTGCACCGCCTCCGCAGTAAAAAATACGGCGAACCGAATCCGCCGCATTACATTACAACATTACTTCATGCATTTAATGACAAGCTGTGCGACCGGATTACCTCAGCCGTATTCAGCTGGACTCAACTTGCCGATACTGTGAATCCCGCACGGATGTATTCATAGCATCCACCGCCGCCTCCCGGCGAAAGTATTTTTTGGTCTGTTGACAGCTGATTTCCCTTCGCAAGATAGCGTAGATAAGTGTTCCTAATAGTTTTATCCGATAACTTTAACTTTGCCTCGATATACCTGACTTGTTGTCTTTTTCTGAAAATGCCAACCCGGTTCGAATATCTGCGCTTGTGAACGAAAAAAATTAGCTTCTATGATGGCCTCCTTGCAGCGTGAATCACGGATGTACGACTACAACGGGGGTATACCATGTCATTAAGTAACCACATCTCGACATTATCAAAGCGTGCTGCGGTATGTGTGCTGGCATTTACCATGCTCGGCTCAGGTTGCGTCGATCCCGCATCGAAAACAACGGCCAACGATCCCGGAAACACAACGGGCGGAACATCGAATATAGAGGATCTTTCCGGGCGCTCCGGCCCCGGCACTGGTCCGGTCACGCTGATTCATATAGGCGACATTCATGGCCACCTGGTGCCACGCGCCAACGTGCGCAGCGACAGCACCGGAAGTATGGAAGGCGGCTTGGCGCGCATGTACACCATGATCAGTCAACTTCGCCTTGAGTCCATCGAGGACGGCGTTGACCGTTCCTTGGTGGTTAACACCGGCGACACCTTGCAAGGATCCGGCGAAGCCTTGTTCTCGCGCGGCCAGGCGATGATCGACGTGCTCAACCTGTTCGGTATTGACGTCGATACGCCCGGCAATTGGGATTTTCTCTACGGCCCGGATCGCTTTCTGGAAACCTTCGCCGGCAAAAACGGCAGCCCTCCCGCAGTAAACTGGAATCCTCTTGCCGCCAATCTCTACTACGCCAATCAGTTCGACCCCACGGCGGTGTGCGGGATCGCGGATGCTGCCGGTAATAAATTCAAGCGCGTGCTGCCAACTTATCAGATCCGCACCATCGGTAAAGTCAAGGTCGGCATCCTCGGCTTCACGACCGCCCGTGCCATCGCCGCCATCGGGCCGAAGGTCACGGCGGGATTTCAATTCACCGACGGCAATATCGAACTACCCTGCTACGTCTACGTGCTGCGCAATCAGGAAAAAGTGGATTTGGTGGTGATGATTTCGGAGCTGGAAATGGCCCGCGATGTCAAACTCGCCGAAACTTTTGCAGGCGTGGACGTGATTTTAAATTCCGACATGCATGAACGCACCACGACACCCATCGTGACATCTAAGGGCACGATCATCGTCGAGGAAGGACAAGACGGCACCATGATCGGCGAGCTCAAGCTGCAAGTGAAGAAAGGCCAGCTCGACAAATGGAAATGGACGCCGCACGTCATCACGGAAAGAATTCCGGAAAATACGGCCATTTCCGCCAAGATAGCCCAAGTGCGTGCGCCGTTCGTCAAAGGCACGTTCGTGCCGGATCAAAAAGTATCGGTGGGCGGCAACACCACGACGCTGCTGCGACCGGTGGATGACATCATTGCCTACACCCAGACCGCGTTGCACCGCTCCAACTTCGTCACCGAGGACATGCCCGGCGTGGTCGAGGGGTCGTCGCATGACTTAATTGCCGACGCGATGCGCTGGGCCGGAATGACCGACGCCGCCGCAGTGCGGGGCTTCCGTTACGGCACAAATATTCCTGCCGGCGGGCCCATCACCATGGAAGACATTTATCACTTCGTTCCGGTGGCCGCCAAACTGGGCCGCGGTACCAAAGCTTGCGGCTTTGATCTGAAGACACAAATCGAAAACTCAACCGACGGCACCTTCAACCCCGACCCGCTAAAATGGACCGGCGGCTGGATGTTCGGCTACAGCAACATCAGCTTCGATCTGGATGCGTGCGCCGGATACCTCAACGACGGCAAGCTGGATCGGGGCACCAATATCAAAGTCGGCGGCGTTTTGGTTGATACCAAAGACACCTATGACAAAACTACTCAAGCGTGTACCAGCGGTAATCCTGCATATGCGGTGGCCGGTTACTGGTTCGCCGAAGATCCCGGCACTATCAACAACTGCAATGCCTGCCGGGGCCGGTTGGTGCAGGTCGTGACTAATGACGGACAGGTGCTGGACGTGAATCCGGCCGCACTGCCCGACAGCAATACCTTGCTGGATATCACCGAGGCGGTGGTGAAGTACTTGCAGGCTGCCACCACGGCGGGCGGCATCGGCGGGGTGGTCACGGCAAGCAATTTGCCGCTGCATCGCATCACGGTAAAACGGTTGCCGACCATCAACCCGTTTCAGTTCAATATGATTCAGCCCTTGCTTGGAGCGACGCTCGTGACTTGCCCGGCGCTGTAGCAGTAGAGTCTTACGATGCCGAACGGCCCGGTTTTACCG
>JACQEQ010000252.1 GCA_016200445.1 Gammaproteobacteria bacterium
GCGAGATCGTCGCCTACTGCCGCGGCCCGTATTGCGTGCTGGCCTACGAAGCGGTGGCCAAGCTGCGCCGTAAGGGATTAACGGCGCGACGCATGGAAAAGGGATTTCCGGAATGGCGCCAGGCAGGCTTGCCGGTGGAAGCGTAACCGCCGGTCAGCCGCCGGAGCGCAAACGCTCAGCCGCCAAACACGCGTCAATGCGCGACTTTAAAATCGGCGCATAAAACGGTTTGACGACATAGTCGTCGGCACCTAGCGCCAGACCGCGCGTCATCGAGTCGCTGCTGTCTTCGCCGGACAAGATAATCACCGGCAAGTGGGCGAAACGCGGGTTTTTTCTGATCTGTTCCAAAAGTTGAAAACCGTCGACGTCGGGCATCATCAAATCTAACAACATCAGGTGGATCACCTCCATACCCAACACGCGCAACGCCGCGTCGGCACTCTCGGCAGTTTTGACGATGTAACCGGCTTTGCTCAAGCGGTTGGCGAGTAATTCACGGTTCAGCGCAACATCGTCCACCGCCAGAATACGTGCGCCTTCGGTCGCATAGCTGACCTTGCCCGCGCCGGTCGCATGCTGTTGGTTAGCCTTCGCGATGTGGCCCCAGGCGCGCGATTTCAACACGGCCATATTGATCGGCTTGACGATATAGTCGACCGCGCCCAACTTGATGCAACGCTTGACACTTTCAACGTCGTTGTCGGCGGTAATCATCATCACCGGCATATTGGTATTGCGGACATCGGCTTTGAGGTGTTCCAAAACTTGGAAGCCGTCCATCTCAGGCATCATCAAATCGAGTAGCAGCAGGTCGAAACGTTCTTGCCGGAGAATCTCCAATGCCTGCCGGCCACCGCTTGCCGAAGCCACATGGTACCCCTCCTGCTCCATGCGCCGGCTGAGCAGATCGCGATTCATATCGTTGTCATCAACAACGAGCACCGAACGATTCAGAGCTTGCATAATCGGGTCAGGTCACTTTTTAGAACTCAGACAAGTTTCAATTTTCTTCAGCAAGCGGTCGAACTCAACCGGCTTGGTGTCGTAGTCGTCGCAGCCTGCCGCCAAACCTTTTTCGCGATCTCCGGCCATGGCGTGCGCCGACAATCCGATCACCGGAATCTTGCGCGTATCGCCGGTGGCCTTAAGGCGGCGCGTGACTTCCCAGCCGTCCAGCACCGGCAGGCTCATGTCCATTAATATCAAGTCCGGTAATTCGGTAACCGTCAAGGTCAGCGCCTGACTACCGTCGGCTGCAATCACCACCTGATAGCCCTTGCGTTCCAAGCGCCGCGACAACATATCGCGATTCATTTCGTTATCTTCGACGAGTAATATTTTTGCCACGACCTGCGCCTCCTACTGTAAGACCCCGGACTTTATTAACGATTAGAGATTACATCTCCTCTAGCGGATCGGTATAAAACTCACGCACTTTTTTGAATTCGTCTTCCTTCGCCAGAAACGCGGCGGTGACCGCCGGATCAAAATGCATTCCAGACTGCGTGATGATGATTTCGCGGCTCGCCTCATGGGTAAAGGCATCTTTGTAACAACGCTTGGACGTCAGCGCATCGTAGACATCGCCAAGCGCAAGCACGCGCGCCACCAGCGGAATATCTTCGCCTTTCAATCCATAGGGGTAACCTGAACCATCCCACTTTTCGTGATGGCCTCCGGCAATCGCCATTCCCGTACGGATTAAGTCATTACCTGGATACTCGCGATTCACCTGTAATAAGGTTTGCGCGCCGACGAAGGTGTGGGTGCGCATGATGACCCATTCGACTTCGGTCAATTTGCCGGGCTTCAATAACACCGCATCTGGAATGCCGACTTTGCCGATGTCGTGCAAGGGGCTCGCCGCATAAATGTTGTCGATGAATTTTGTGTCGATAACACCCTGGTAACGCGGCGTAGTCGCAAGATGGCTCGACAGGATGCGGCAATATTCGCGCATGCGCTCCAGATGCTCGCCGGTTTCCGGGTCGCGCGACTCGGCCAGTTTCGACATTGCGAAAATCGCACCCAGTTGTGCTTCGGAAATTTCCCGCACTTGCTCGCGCACACGATTTTCCAGCAGGGAATTTTGCTGTTCTATTTTTGCGCGGTAATTCTCTTCTTGATCGTGTAAACGCTTTTTTTCAAGACATGCGCCCACTCGCGCCTTGAGCAACGTGGGATTAAACGGTTTAAGCACGTAATCTTCAGCGCCCATTTCAATGCAACGTACCACGCTTTCCATTTCTTCCAGCGCGGTGATCATAATGACCGGAATATGCCGCAACGTCTCCGATGCTTTAAGTTGTGCAAGCACCTGGTAGCCGTCGACCTCCGGCATCATGATGTCAAGCAACACCAGGTCGAAATTTCCCAGCGCTACCTTTTCCAATGCTTGCCGGCCATTTTCGGCAACCTCGACAAGGTAGCCATCGCGCATCAAACGGCGCGTCAGCATATCGCGATTCATCTCGTTGTCGTCGACTACCAACACCGAGGCGGAGTGGAACGTCTTATTCGTAAATCACCTCTATTGTTGTGAATTCCAAATGCTAACTATTTAATGTTGTCTGCTGAGTTGCGCCAATGGCGCCTGCAACTACCATTCAACATGGCCAACATGGCGCCTTCGAGACTTATATACCTGGCGGCTCACCTCCGCGTCGCGGCACGTAACCCGACACGATATCGCCGACCACTTCTAACAAACGCTCGCGCGCCTGCTCACGCTTGACCAGCACGCCCTTGATGACGCCGATACTTACGCCGCCAACCAAACTTTGCGATGTCAACAACACCACCGGAATCGCGCGCCATTCGATTTTTTTGCGCAATTCGGTGAGAAATTCAACGCCATCCATCTCGGGCAATACCAAGTCCAGCAGGATCAGTGCCGGCTTGTGTTTACTCATATGCGCCAACGCAGCCTTACCGTGTTCCGCCTCATCCACCAGCCAGCCGCCGCTGCGCAATGCATCGCCCATACGCAGGCGTTCCTCTGCATCGTGGTCCACGAGCAGAATACGGATTTGTTGCGGCATGCGGACCCGTTGAACCACCTCATCTAACAGTAGTTCGCGATTGATCGGTTTGTTCAACTGCATGCTCGCACCACGTTCCTGTGCGCCGCCGTCGTCGTCCAGCATGGTCAACATGATCACTGGCACCGCCGCCAAATACTCATCGCGCTTGAATTCCTCCAAGACCGTCCAGCCGTCCATACCTTCCATTAATACGTCCAGCACCACGACATCGGGGCGAAAACTTTTTGCCAAGGCCAAACCGTCCAAGCCATTTAAACCGGACAAAATGCTGAAGCCTTCTTTGCTGAGCGTGCGCGTCATTAAATCGTGCACCGCAAGATCGTCGTCGATCACCAGCACCGTGGCCTGACGGCTGCGCCGTTCCATCGTTTTCAGAGGCTGTCCCGAATTGTCCGCGCGCTGCTCTGCTGCAACTGAATCGGCATGCGCCCCGAGTTCTGTAGCCGGAAGTACCGACGCTGTTTGAATAATATTATCCGTATCAACTAATTGTATGTTCGGCACCCCACTGGGGTGATTGACCATGTCGTCGGTCAACTCCACCGGCAACATCACAGTAAAGACGGAACCCTGCCCCATGCGGCTGTTAGCCATGATCGAACCACCCAGCATGCGGCAAAAACGCCGGCTAATTGCCAAACCCAGACCTGTCCCCCCGTAACGCCGCGTGGTCGACGAATCGGCCTGAGCGAAGGCCTCGAACAACCCGGCGATCTGACGGTCGTCCATGCCGATGCCGCTATCCGTGACTTCGAACACGATCCATTCGCGATCGCCGTCCACTTGTTTGCGCACCGTAAGCTTGGCTTGCCCGCCATGGGTAAATTTTGCGGCATTGCTTAATAGATTGAACAACACCTGGCGCAGTTTGGTCATGTCCGAGCGGACGAATCCGATATTCGGCGCGCACTCGCAGACGAACTGGTTCTTGTTTTTATCCATGACCGGCTTCACCGTCGCGACCGCATCGAGCACGACCGGATACAAATCGAAATACTCGATGTAGAGCCGCATCTTGCCGGCTTCGATTTTGGAAATATCCAGAATGTCGTTGATCAGTGCTAATAGATGCCGCCCCGAGGAATAGATTTTGCCGAGGTCCGACACGTAACTTGCGTGACCGCGCTCGCCGGCTTCTTCTTGCAAAATCTCGCTGTAGCCGATAATGGCATTGAGCGGTGTGCGCAATTCATGGCTCATATTGGCAAGAAACTGGCTCTTGGCCTGGCTGGCGGATTCGGCTTCGAGCTTGGCACGCAGTGCAATTTCAACGGCCTGATGTTCGGCGATTAATTCTAATTGCTGCTGTTTGATACGTTTGAGCATGCCTTCGGAAGCGCGCCATACTTGACGAATTTCAGCGCTGGCGGTACGGCTCGGCGGCGGTAGCGCGGGTAATTTTTCAACATCGATTTCTTGCAATTTGCCCGCGAGCACTTCCAACGGACGCAGCAAGTTCGACACCATGCGCTGCACCACCAGCAATAACACCAGGCTCAGCACCGCGCCATACAACAATTGCCGGCGCGCATCCGACAATAGCTGGTGAAAAAAAGCACCGTTATAAGCCAGATGCAAGGTGCCCAACATTGACTGAGTCTTGCGCGAAAATAACGCCGTCTCCGCGCGGATAAATTCGCCGCCGGCGACATCGAGACGATTGGTTTTTTCCAAGGTCGCGCCGTTAAACAATTCGACTTTTAAATTTTGGATCATGGGCTGACCGGTTTTAGCATCGGTCAATAAAATCATCTGGCTCAACACCCCATCGATATCTTCGGTCGTGCCGGTTTCGGCGATGTCTTGCAGTAACTCGGTGTAATGCGAAACCAGTAAATCCGCTTTGGTCTGTTCGCTACTTAAAATCAATGGCACCACCGAATAGGTCCAGTGATACCAAATCGCACCCGTGAGCAGCAACACCACCACGAAAAACGCGAAGGTTACCTGGGTCACCAATTTGTGGAATACATTATTCATAGCGTTGCGAAATGCTTAATAATTTTTCATTGATGTTGATGTGCGACTGGGTCAGTACCGGCACATTGAAATACGGCGTGATACGGCTGCTGATTGCAATGCCTACCGTCGCACCGCGTTCCACATCGCCTGCGAACGGCGAAAACACCAGCACATGACGCTCGATCGCCGACTTCATTACCGCCGCAAATAGCTCGTCGGACACTATGTCGCTCAAGAACAACGCCGCCGGTTTTTCCATACCGGCAGTTACCGCTTGTTGCACGCTCTGCGCTACGAATTCGACCGCCAGGCCGCCGATATTGGTAAACGAATTTTTCATATGCCCGGAAATGCGATTTGCTGCCTCCGCATCATGCTCGTACAGCACGAACAAACGCAGCGTGTCGGTTGTCGACACTTTACTGCGCAGATCCAGATCGACCGCGACAATGCGCGGAAAGATTTCCAGTGAAATGCGCACGCGCCGTTCTTCGGCTTCACCGGCATCGGCATGCATCGCCGCCGCCAAGCACACGCCATACAACACTGCGATCGCCATCCAACGCAAGCCGGGCATCATGTTGCTTACAATGTTTAATTGTTTAGACACGCGCCCTTGCACCGCAGCCAGTCAGATGTCGTAGTTCGCCGCCAGCCACCACTGACGGCCGGGGCGCGGATAATCATCCGGGTAAGTTGCTTTAGGCGCGGGGAATCTCACGTCGGCATCGAAGATATTTCTGACGCCTGCGCGCAGACTCAACGCTGGCAACCAGATTTTGTCTGCGCTGACGGTGAAATCGGCCGTCTGGTAACCCTCCAGTACGGCGCGCGTATCGGCGGTTTCACGCTCCCGTGCACCGGTGTAGCGATACTGAACATTGATATAGCGATCGGTATTCGCCTGGTACAAAACGCCAAGGTTGGCAAGCCGTTGCGCGGCGCCCCACAACGAACTCAAACCTTCCTGCGTGTTGCTGTTTTGCACCGACACATTGCCGTCGATTTTTAGATTGCGCGCTAACGGCACGACGCCTTCGAGTTCGAGGCCGCGAATATGCGCTTCGCCGCCGTTATGAAATATTTTCGATGCTGTATCTATCACAATGATGTGATGAATATCGGAATGAAAAGCCGTGGCACGAAATACGTATTGGCCGCTGTTGTAGGCATAACCCGCTTCAAGGTTATGCAGGCGTTCGGGGCTGATCTCCGGATTGCCATTGACGACCGGATTTTTCTGCGAGTACATCTCCAAAAACGAGGGCGGTCGAAACGCATCGGAATATTGCAGTTTTAACGTTTGCCGGCTCGACAATTGATACACGGCACCGATGCGCGGTGTGACGGCATTGCCGACATCGTTGTAATGATCGACACGCAGACCGGCAGTTACCGTTGTTTTGTCGAGACCTGTGTACTGATCTTGAAAATAAGCGCTCACAATACGCCGTTTCAAACCTTCTTTTAGCCAATTCTCGGCGCCTTGATATTTTATTTGCGCCACTGGAACAAACCCGGTGCCGGTGCTCGTCAGCGAATAATTACGCTCGTTCCAAGTATCGCCTTGGCGCACGTCAGCGTATTCGATACCTCCCACACCATAGTGACGCGGGCTCAAAGGAAATTCGAACGCGGACTTAATCGTCCTACGCGTTTCTTCATAGTGCGGCCCTCCGATCACCCCGGTTGCCGCGAAGCCCGGAAAACCGGCGGGAAACAATTGCTGGCCGCTGACGTCGGTTAAAAAATGCGTCCAGCCCACGCGCACTTCGGCGCGGGCTTCACTGCCGATACGCCAGGGATTACGCACCTCAACTGTGTCGAAATCCCAGCGCCGCACCAGCTTGGTACTTTCATCCGGCAAGGCGTCGTTTACGCCGAAATGGTCGCCGAAGGCAGAGCGCACATGCTGTATATATAACGACAAATCCGCGTAGTTCATTTTTAACATTGCGGCGTTGTTGCTCTCGCGCTCGTTACTTGCGCCGGGAGCGTTGGAGCTTGCCTTGATTGCAGGTACCGCCGACGTCGACAATTTGTCCTTTCCGGAAGTAACGTCACCGCCGCCGGTGCTGGTCCCGGAAAAATTGAAACTAAAACCAAATTTCGAAGCCGCCGGATGATAGCCGTACGTTGCACCCAAGGTACCGCCGTCCACGTCGCCATAACGGGCAAATACCGTGTTGCCCTGTTCGATCGTAATTACGTCCACGACGCCCGCCAATGCATATTCACCGTAAATTGCCGAGCCTGGCCCACGCACTACCTCGATCCGATCCACTTGCTCGATTGGAATAGTGCGTACGGTAGCAACCGGGCCAAGCGTGGAATTCACATCGACGCCGTTGATCAAAAACTTCGTCTTGGTGGAGGCAAACGCTTTACCCATGCCGCGCACTAAAAATTGATACTGCCCGTCGCCGGTCATGGATAGTTCGACACCTGGCACCAATCCCAGGGCTTCGTACACTGTACGCACCCCTTTCGCGAGCAGATCCTTACCATGCAGCACGGTGACCATGCCAGGCACGAAATCGACATTGAGTTTGGTGCGCGTTGCGATCTCGGTTTCCTCATCCAGCACCCGCATCAAGTCCGATACCGGATCTGCTTCGGGAAGCGGAGTGCTGGATTTATCCGGCAGGCCGGCCCCTGGCGCAGATTGCGCGTGCACACTGTTTGCATAACAAATGAGTAGCGGTAGCAACAAGATCATGCAGGTGCATTTCGATTTGTTCATCAATCTTTCCTGAAGAATACGCAGGTACCTCGCTGCTTTGAGCACCGCGTGTGCTGGTGTGGTTTACTTCACTCTCTATTTCGGTTCGCGGCTCACTACTCTTTAGATGATAGGCGAATTATTCGAACGCAGGACTTTGGTTAAAACACGCGCCACGAGGACGTTCGGTGCAGATCCAAATGCGACTTACGCCGTCATGCAATCGTGAATTCGCGTAACACCATCGACATTAAAAATGGATGTGATTGATGATTAAAAAATTTGGTTACCCATGACATTTCTGCGTTGATCTTGCCAGTTTCACGACCAGAATCATTTCATCGCTAACCACTATATAATCCTGGAAACGGCAGTTGACCGCTCTCAAAGCGTAAGTTAAGTGTGCGTAATCGGCGGCGTTCCGGCTATGGCCAAAAATTACATAAACTGTTTTGCAACGTTGCATCGCAATAATCACTAGCGATACTTTCTGTGTTGCAGCTGAATTTAGTAAAGCTTGCCACATTAGGAATCTCGTTTTTTATGGAGAATAAAATGAAGCATGCCGTTGGTTATCCTCTGTTCGTAGTGGTACTTGCTCTGTGCGCCGCACTGACACTCGCGAATAACTCCACCGCAAAAGAAGATCTACATGCCGCACGCGCGGCGCTGACGGTAAACACCGTGAAACCGGCGCGCGACCAGTGGCCGGTGACCATCCCCGCCAACGGCAGTCTGGCGGCCTGGCAAGAAGCCGTGATCGCCGCCGAAACCGGCGGGTTACGCATCACGCAGTTGCTGGCCGATGTCGGCAGCGTGGTGCGGCGCGGCCAGAAGCTGGCGCAACTGTCTCAAGAGCTGGTGCTCGCCGATCTTGAACAGCAACAAGCGCGCGTGGCTCAAGCCAAGGCCGAGCTGGCCGAAGCGCGCGCCAACGCGGATCGGGCGCGCGGCGTGGCGGGCGGGAATACCATGTCCGAACAGCAAATCAACCAATATATTATTGGTCAAGAACGGGCACAAGCCAACCTTGCCGCAGCCGAGGCGCAGTTAAAAAATCCGCAGATTCGACTGGAGCAAACTAACATCGTAGCGGTCGACGACGGCGTGATTTCAGCGCGTAGCGCGACGCTCGGCTCAGTCGTGCAAGTGGGTAGCGAACTGTTCCGCATGGTGCGGCAGAATCGCATCGAGTGGCGTGCCGAAGTGATGGCCGATAAAGCCACCCAGGTGCGCAGCGGCCAGAAAGCACGCCTGCAACTGAGCAGCGGCGAGTCCATGATCGGCGCGGTGCGCATCGCGGCGCCGACGTTCGATGTCAACACCCGCAAGACGCTCGTCTACGTGGATCTGCCGGCCTCGAAGTCGGCGCATCCCGGCATGTTCGCCAGCGGCGAGATTCTCATCGGCGCCGCCGCGACGCTTACGCTACCGCAGGCCGCCGTGGTACTACGCGACGGCTTCAGCTACGTGTTCGAAATCGGCGATGCGCAACATGTGATACGACGAAAAGTCACGACCGGGCGCCGTGTGGACGACCGCATTGAAATCATCGATGGGCTGGCCGAGCAAGCCGTGGTGGTCGCCACCGGCGGCGCCTTCCTCAATGACGGCGATACCGTTCGTATCGAAGCCCCGGCGGCCAATATTACGAGTAACCCTAGAAACGGCAATTGACCGCTACAAGGCTTAAGCAAATGTATACAGATGTTGATATTTCTGGTTTGTACGACCTTCACCCCAGGGGTGAGGTCCGCTACGGCCTGCGCA
>JACQEQ010000230.1 GCA_016200445.1 Gammaproteobacteria bacterium
GTGCTTTAAGAATTTGTGATGCCCGGCTAATTGTTTGTGATGGGCTACCACGACGAACAGCAATCATGCCTTTTGCGCCCACTCGACCGCCAATGGATACAGTGCGTTTTTCTTGGCGCCGGTAATTTGCGCAGCGAGCGCCGCAGCACGCGCGGGCGGCAACTCGGCGCACAAGATGCGCAACACGCGCTCGGCCTCGAAATTAGTTTGCGTGTCCTCGGTCACCACCCGTCCGTGCACCAAAATCACAAACTCGCCTTTGCGTTGATCGGCATCGGCGTTCACCCGTGCCAGTTGTTGTGCAAGGGTACCGCTAGATACGGTTTCAAATAGTTTGGTAAGTTCACGCGCGACCACGGCGTTGCGCTGTGCGCCAAACACAGCGTGCAGGTCTTGCAGCGCGTCGACGATGCGATGCGAGGATTCGTAAAACACCAAGGTGCGCGTCTCGCCGCTTAATTCCTCCAAACGCTTGCGACGTGCCGTGCCTTTCGCGGGTAAAAATCCTTCGAACACAAACCGGTCGGTCGGCAAGCCGGATACGCACAAGGCCGTGATCATCGCGTTCGCTCCCGGCACCGGCACCACCGGCAACTCCAATTCGCGCGCTTTACGCACTAACGAAAAACCGGGATCGCTGATCAACGGTGTGCCCGCGTCGGAGATCAACGCGATGGAGTCGCCTTGCTTGAGTTTTTCCAGCAAGCCGTCTAACTCCGCAGTCTCGTTGTGCTCGTGATACGCAACACACGGCGTGCGGATGCCATAGGCGTCCAGCAACACGCGACTGTGACGCGTGTCCTCGGCGGCGATCCACTGCACTTGCGACAATACCTCCACGGCGCGATGCGTGATGTCCGCCAGGTTGCCGAGCGGAGTCGCCACCACATACAATGTGCCCTTGCGCTTTTTCATGCGTTTGCCCTCGTCATTTTGATTCGTGGCGACTCACTACGGTCGACCTACCATGCTAAATAATTTTTTTACTGCGGTGTTGCTCATGTTTGCACTGGCCAGTGGTTGTGCCAGCACCGGAAAAACTTCCGCCGCGCCGCGCCCGACCAAAAATGCGGCGGCGACGGTACGTTTACAAGATGCGCAAGATCTGGAAAAACGCGGTAAATTTCTCGACGCCGGATTAGCCTACGCGCAATTGGCCAACCGGGCCAACCCCCCTGAAAAACAAGATTTGCAATTCAAAGCAACGGAAGTTTTCTTACGCGGCAGTTATACGCAACAAGCCGAACAAACGCTGGCCGACCTCGACCCGCGCGGCTTGAATATCAGTTACGCCGAACGCAAACAGCTCCTGCTGGCACAGACCGAGCTCGCACGCGGTAAACGCGAACGTGCGCTATCGATTCTCGACACGCTGGTGCGCAGTGCCACCCTGGAGCTGACGCGTATCTCTGCGGTCAACGCCAAAATTCAAATCCATATTCATAGCAATGCACTGGTCGAAGCGGCGCGCGATCGCTTGATCTTAGATGGCTTGCTGCGCGACGAAAGCGCACGCCGCACCAATCAAAATTTAATCTATCAAAACCTGGTCGACGCACCTGAGTCATTGCTGGTGCGCGCGAAGTCGACAACGCCAGACCCTTTCAGTGGCTGGGTCGAACTGGCTTTAATTACCAAGTCGGCACAACTGCAACCCGCCGAGGCGGCACGCTTGATGAGCGAATGGAAAGCGCGTTACCCGCATCATGCCGGTGCGCAAGTGGTCGGTGATCGTTTCGCTGCGCGTACCCCCGAGCGCGTTGGCGTGCCGCAACACCTGGCCTTATTGCTGCCGCAGCAAGGCAATTTCGCCAAGGCGGCGGAAGCGGTCCGCGACGGATTTCTAGCCGCTTACTATAGCCAACCCCGCGACGGCTTCCGGCCGACTATTCAAATTTACGATTCGGGAACCAATGCCAACGACATTAGCGGTGCGTACCAGCGTGCGCTGCGCGATGGCGCGCAGGTGATCGTTGGCCCGTTGGATAAAAACGCGGTCAACGTTCTGGCGCAAGGCAATCGCCTCACGGTGCCGACGCTGGCGCTGAACTACGCGGAGCAAAATGAAGCCGTCAACAACTTATTCCAATTCGGACTCTCGCCCGAAGACGAAGCCGCGCAGACCGCCGAACGTGCCTGGCTCGATGGACATGGCCGCGCGGCGGCATTGATTCCTGAAGGCGCATTCGGTGAGCGCCTGCTGGTGGCGTTTCGCGAACGCTGGCTGCAACTGGGTGGTGAATTGGTCGACACGCAAATCTATTCGACCAAAGACAACGACATCTCTCCGCCGATCAAGAAATTACTCGACATCGATTTAAGCGAACAACGCCGCACCCTGCTGAAAACCACGCTGGGTTACGACATTAAATACGCGCCGCGCCGCCGCCAGGACATCGACTTCGTGTTCGTTGCCGCGATGCCGCGCCACGCGCGCATGATCCGGCCGCAATTGAATTTTCATCAGGCCAACGATCTACCGGTGTACAGCACGTCGCATGTGTTTTCCGGCTTTGTCAATGCGCGCACCGACCACGACATCGATAATGTCACGTTCGGCGACATGCCTTGGGTGTTGCCCAAGGCGCGACGCGATACCGCGCTGAACGCAACCATCACCCAACTCTGGCCGCAACAAGTCGAGAACTACATGCGCCTCTACGCCTTCGGTATCGACGCGTTTAATCTCATTCCCAATCTGACCGCACTGTCTGAGCAACGCACGCTGCAACACCCCGGTGAAACCGGTAATTTATACATGGACGATGCCCACCGCGTGCAACGCCGATTACAGTGGGCAGAATTCAAAAATGGCGCGCCTAAACTTCTTGAATAGGACATCGCGCCGTGATCTGGAAGCTGTTTCAACGCAGCAGAAACTCCGGCGCCACCGCCTACGCGCCGCACGTGCGCGGACGCGAAGCTGAGCAGATGGCGCAGCGTTATCTAGAAAATCAAGGGCTGCAATTAATCACCCGCAACTTTCGTTGCACACGCGGCGAGATCGACCTCATCATGCGGCACGGCGCCAGTTTGGTGTTCGTGGAAGTGCGCGCGCGGCGCAACGATCATTTCGGCAGCGGCGCGGACTCCGTCGACGCGCGAAAACAAGCTAAACTCAATGCAGCCGCGAGTATTTATTTGCAACAGCATCCGCATGCGAACGGCGCGTGCCGCTTCGATGTCGTTGCGATATCGTTTGCGTCCGACCCGCCGCAACTCGACTGGATACCCGACGCATTCGGTGAAACAGATTTCTGAATAACATGGGGAGACTCGCTTGATTCAGCAACGACCTGCAACCTTCTCCTATCGGCTTCTCGCCGTGGTGTTGGGACTCGCCTGTGCGACCGCCCTGCCCGGCTGCGGGCCGATTGTTTTGGTCGGCACCGCCTCCGGCGTGATGATGGCGAACGATAAACGCAGTGCCGGCACCATCGTCGACGACAACGGCATCGAGTTGAAACTCGGCAATAAAATAGCCTCGGATAAAACACTGGCCGACAAGGTGCATGTCAGCGCCACGTGTTACAACAAGACTCTACTGCTTACCGGTGAAGTCCCCAGCGAAGAAATTCGCGATCAAATCATCGCGCTTGCAGGCGCCATCGATGGCGTCAAGCAAGTCTACAATGCGCTGGATATCAGCGTACCTACCGAATATAAATCGCGTAACTTCGACACCTGGGTCACGACCAAGGCAAAAAGCAAATTGCTCGGCCGCAAAGAACTCGAAGGCGCCTCGGTTAAAGTCACGACCGAGAATGCGGTGGTGTATTTAATGGGGCTGGTCTACCACGCGGACGCGGATACCGCCGCACAAACCGTCAGCGAAATCGAAGGCGTGAAGCGCGTTGTGAAGGTCTTCGAGTATCTTGATTAGCACCGCGCTCCAAACGGCCTTGGCCGATATCGTCGGCCGCGATCAGCTGCTGGTCGATGCCGCCGATTGCTGGACGTACGGATATGACAACAGCCGGCGCCATACCGCACCGGACGCGGTGGTGTTTCCGCACAGCCACGCTCACGTATTACGCATTGTGCAATTGTGCAATCAACAGCGCGTGCCGATGGTGGCACGCGGCCTGGGCAGCGGCACGGTCGGTGCGGCGGTACCGCTGCACGGCGGCGTGGTACTGGCTATGGAACGTATGGCGAGAATTGTCAACATCGATCCGGCCAATCGGGCCTGCGTGGTGGAGCCCGGCGTCACCAATCAAAACGTACAGGATGCGCTGGCGCCGCGCGGCTTCTTCTGGCCACCGGACCCGACCAGCGCGGCGTACTGCACCATCGGCGGGAATCTGGCATTTAATTCGGCCGGGCCGCGTGCCATCAAATACGGCACGCCGCGCGAAAACACCCTTGGCCTGCGTGCCGTCACCGGCGACGGCCGGGAAATTCGTACCGGCGTATACACCACCAAAGGTGTGGTCGGTTACGACCTCACGCGCCTGATCATCGGTTCCGAAGGCACGCTCGCCATCATCACCGAAGCCACGCTCAAGCTCACGCCGCTGCCGCAAAGCAAGCGCACCTTTCAAGCGGCGTACAGCGACATGCGCAACGCGGCGGCAGCCGTATCGCGCTTGATGGCGCAACCGGTCACACCCTACGTGCTGGAATTCATCGACGGCAACGCCATCGAAATGATCCGTAAATATTCCACGGCGTCGCTGCCCAAAGGGGCCGGAGCAATGCTTATTTTCGAAATCGACGGCCTGGAAGACGGCATGCACGCGGCGATCGCATTGCTTAGCGAAGCCGCGCGCGGTAATGGTTTGGTAGAACTTAAAGTTGCGCAATCGCAGCAGGAAATCGACGCGCTGTGGGCCACGCGCAAAGCGTTATCGCCGGCATTGCGCAACATCGCGCCGAAGAAAATCAACGAAGATGTGGTCGTGCCGGTGGCGCGCATGCCGGATCTGATCGAAGGACTGGACCGGCTCGCGCAGCAATTTGAAATTAAAATTATCAACTTCGGCCACGCCGGTAATGGCAACATCCACGTCAATCTGCTGGTGGACCCGGACGATCCCGGTCAACTCAAACGTGCGGAGCATTGTCTCGACAAGGTGTTCTCATTGGTGCTTGAATTACACGGAACGCTGTCGGGCGAACACGGCGTCGGTATCGAGAAACGCGAGTTCATCGGCCGCGAACTTGACGCCACTACCTTGGCCGTGATGAAACAAATCAAGAGCGTATTCGACCCGCTGGGATTACTTAACCCAGATAAAATTTTTCCATTGGGCCACGGATAGCTACCTGATGTTTTAGTTTCGAGTGCAGGTGACGATATAACCGTTGCGCAGCGTTGCTCGCAATTCACACTCCTTCAACTGACTCTGTGACTGCCATGCTCGACACGCTTTCGATCACCTCCGAGACTCTAACCGTGATTAACATCGCCACCATTGCGGCGGCCTTGGTGATCATGGTGGTGGTCGCGTTTTTTGCGATTGCCACGGTGCGTTCTGTCAAAGCCGAATTCAACAAAGTGAAAGAAGCGCTCGGCCAAGTTGCCGCCGGCACCTATAACGAACAACTGCCGCACGCCAGTTTTAAAGAGAGCGCAGAAGTCCTTAACTACATCGAACGGCTCGCGCAGAACCTCCAACGTCAGCGCGAAGCCGTCGCAATCCTCGCATTCTCGGACCATCTCACCAATCTTGCCAACCGGGTGCGCTTCGAAGATGAGCTGGCACGTGGCTTCAACTTCGCCAAACGCGGACTGTCGATCTGCGTGGCCATGATCAACATCTCGGGATTCAGTCAAATCAACGCACGCGGCGGCCGCGCCCTGGGCGACCAACTGCTGCGCGTGATGGCCAATACGCTGCGCCAGAATATTCGCAAAACCGATCTGGCCGCACGCTTCGACTCCGACGAATTCGCGCTGGTATTACCCAGCATGGAAACCAACAAAGTCGTCGCCTGGCTGGAACAACTCGAACAACATTTCATCGCCGCGCAACGCAGCGACGAACTGCTGAAAACCTTCGAACCACGCCACTTGCGCTTCGGCTATTCGTTCGTCAGCGAAATCGCCGACAAAGACGCCCAGGAAGTCTTCGAACGCGCCAACAAAGCCCTCGCCCAAACCACGCCCGACGCTAAAAGTCACATCATCGGTGTTTAGTCTGTTGATCTAAACCGCTACCAAATGCCAAACGGCTTAGGTGTTACACACGTCCCGCACACGCCAGCAAGCGCCGCCGCGCTTGCTCCAGCGGCAGCAATTTAAGCAGACGCGCCATTTCCGGTCCGTGGACTTCGCCGGTAAGCGCGACGCGCAGCGGATGAAATAAATGTTTACCCTTGACGCCCGTGACTGCCTTCACCTGATCGGCCAAGGCCGCGAAATTGTCACGATGCGTCTCCAAAGCGCTTAGCGCAGCCTCGAAAAATTGCGCACCGGCATGCTGCACGATCTGCTGGGCGTCGTGATTCAGTGCCAGATGCTCGCCATAGATCACCTGCGCCCAGTGCAACGCATCTTCCGGTTGCGTCACGTTGGGCCGCACGGTTTGGATAAATTCGCTGACTTGCCCGGCGGCGACCAGACCATGCACCTGTGGCCCCATCCACACCCATAAGTCTTGCTCAGACGCCTTAGCGGCCGCTTCGCGTTGCCAATGTATCAGTTGATTCACGTCGTGACGCGCGGGCGAGCGGCCGAGCTTACTGGTGTCGAAGCTTGACGCTAATTCTGCGAAGGTCATATAGGCGTTGCTTTCGTACGCATGACCCAAACGGGCGAGGTAATTCACGACCGCCAGCGGAAAATAACCATGTGCTCGCAACTCGCGCACGCTTTCGCTGCCGGTGCGTTTGGACAATGGCGCGCCGTCGGTACCGACGATCATCGAGATGTGGCCGTAACACGGCACGCGCAGCTGCAATGCTTCCAGCAGCAAAATCTGGCGCGGCGTATTGCTTAGGTGATCTTCACCGCGCAGCACGTGGGTGACTTGCATCAACGCGTCGTCGATGGCGTTGCAAAAGAAAAACGCGGGCGTACCGTCGGCGCGCCGGATGATGAAATCGCCGATGTCGCCCCCGGCAAAGACCTGCTCGCCGCGCACCGCGTCGGTGAAGCGAATGCTTTGGTTTTGCGGTACCCGAAAACGCAGCACCGGTTGCAGGCCCTCGCGCAACTTGGCCTGCACTTGCTCCGGCGTCAGGCGCGCACAGGTACCCGCGTAACGCGGTGGCTTGCTCGCCGCGATTTGCGCCTTGCGCGACAACGCGAGCTGGTGCTCGCTGCAGAAACACGGATAGGCTAAATCGTGTTGTTCCAGCTCGCGGTAATAACGCGCGTAAACGTCTGAACGCTGCGACTGGTGGTACGGCCCGTGGTCGCCGCCGATATCCGGCCCTTCCTGCCAGCGCAGGCCGAGCCAGTCGAGGTCTTCTTTCAGCGCGTCGCTGTAGTCGTTGCTGCTGCGCGCTTGATCGGTGTCTTCGATGCGCAGCAAAAATACGCCGCAATCGCGTGCGGCGGCCAAGGCGCTGAACAACGCGGTGCGCACGTTGCCCAGGTGGATATAGCCCGTCGGGCTGGGAGCGAAACGAGTTTTGGTGATGGGCGGATTCATGCGGCAGCATGGTAACGAAAACGTCGCAGCGCGACAAAGCAATTCGCCGGTTATTGCGGCAGATTTTCCGGCGCCGGGTACTTCATTTTCAATGCGCGCAGCGTTTCGACGATGACGCTCGACACCGCCAGATTGCGGTACCATTTCTTGTTGGCGGGGATGATGTACCACGGAGCGCATTCGCAGTTAGTTTTTGCCAGCACGTCCTCGTAGGCTTCTACATACTTAGGCCAGCGTTCGCGTGCTTTGATGTCGTCGGGGCTGAATTTCCAGCGTTTTCTGGGATCATCGAGCCGCATTCGCAAACGCTCCCACTGCGTGTCCTGATCGATGTGCAAAAAGAATTTGAGGATCGTGGTGCCTTCCTCGCTCAGCATGCGTTCGAAATCGTTGATGTGCGCGTAACGCCGCTCCCAGACCGTACGCGTGACCAACCCCATCACGCGCGTGACCACCACATCTTCGTAGTGACTGCGATTGAAAATCACGATTTCGCCCTTGCCGGGGGTGTGCTGATGCACCCGCCACAAATAGTCATGATCGCGCTCCCGTGCGCTGGGCGTCTTGAAACTCATCACGCGCACGCCTTGCGGATCGACACCCTTGAACACGTGGCGGATGGTGCCGTCTTTGCCGCTGGTGTCCATGCCCTGCAAAATCACCAGCAAGCGGTGCTGGTGTTCCGCGTACAGCAGCTCTTGTAACTCGCCTAACTCGTTTTGCAACTCGGCGAGTCTGGCCGTGCCTTCGTCTTTACCGCTGCCGGCCGCGTCCGTCGAATTAGGGTCCCAGTCGCTGAGCTTGACACGTTTGCCGGATTTCACTTGATAGCGGTTCATGATCGGTCCTCGTTACGCTTGGATGCTTCGCACGCTACACCGGAAGACAGCACTGGTGAAGGCGAATGTTTAGCAACCCCGCCGGGCGGCGAATCGGCCGCTGAACTTTTTCATTAAATTATTTCTGGTTTCTACTAAACTTTCCATGCTTGCTGCCGAAACTCATCAAGCGCGTACCCGTTCATGTGGTTGTATTTAGCGACAAAAATAACGAACCCGGCGAATCGCATATGACCAATTCCACCGATCACAACGATGAAACTTTATCCCAGCAAGTGCAGGCCATGGAGTCCGCATCGGACGGCGTGGTTTATGTATTTGCTGATACCCGGCGCCTCGCCGATTGCACGACCCGCTTTGCACGAATGCTCGGCTACACGCGTAAAGAAATACCACGGCTGGGCATCACCGACATTCATCCACCTGAGGCGCACGCGCTTGTGTTCGAACAACTTGATCGAATGCGCCGTGGCGATGCGAACTTCGTCGGCAATATTCCGGTATTGCGCAAAGACCGCAGCGTGTTTTACGCCGACATTTCGGCCAGCAGCCTGGTCGTGCGCAGCACGAAATACCTGGTGAGCTTTTTCCGCGACGTCAGCTCGCGCCTGCAAACGGAAGCCGCGCTGCGGGACGAACGCGCCCGCCTGCACGCGATATTGACTACAACCGTCGACGGGATGATTACAATCGACGAACTGGGCATCATCGAGTCGTTCAATCCGGCCGCCGAAAAATTATTCGGCTACACAGCCAGCGAAGTCGTCGGGCATAGCGTCAACCTGCTGATGCCGGAGCCGTACCACGGCGCGCACGATGGCTATCTGCAAAATTACCGCAGCACCGGCACGCAGCGCATTATCGGTATCGGACGCGAAGTCAACGGGCGACGCAAAGACGGTTCGATCTTTCCGATGGACCTGGGGGTTAGCGAAATACGGATAGGCAACGCCCGCCTGTTCAGCGCCATCGTGCACGACATCAGCCGGCGCAAAGCCATCGAAGCGGATTTAGTTAATGCCAAAGAAAACGCCGAAAAGGCCAGCCTGGCAAAAAGCGAATTCCTGAACAGCATGAGTCATGAATTGCGCACGCCGCTCAATGCCATTCTGGGCTTTTCACAATTGCTGGAAAGCGACCCCAAGCCGTTAACGGGCGAACAGCGCGAGTTCGTGCAGTACATCAGTAAATCGGGTCATGTCCTGCTGGAATTGATCAATGAAATTCTTGATCTGGCACGGATCGAAGCCGGCCGCTTGGTGTTGTCGATCGAACCGGTGCTGATCGATGAGGTGCTGGAAACCGCCGCCGGCATGCTCGGCCCTGAATTAAAAACCAAACCTCTTACCTTGAATCTAAACAGCGACGGTGCGCCGGGGCAAGTGGTTGCGGTCGACCACTTGCGCTTCCATCAAGTCATCCTCAATCTGCTGACCAATGCCGCCAAATATAACCGGCGCGGCGGCAGCATCACGGTGCGTTGCTTTCCTCCGGACGGCGGCATGACGCGCGTTAGCGTGCAAGACACCGGTATCGGTATTCCCTACGACAAACAATCGCTCATGTTCCAGGCGTTCGAGCGCCTCGGCCGCGAGAACGGCATCATCCCCGGCTCGGGCATCGGTCTTGTCATCACCCGACGCCTCACGGAAATGATGCAAGGGCGTATCGGCTTCAGCAGCGAGCCCAATACCGGCAGCACCTTCTGGGTGGAATTTCCAAGCGCTGCTTTACGTGCCGGTGCAGAGCGAACCGCCGCTGCCGTACGCCCGCCGGCGATTGACGTCGCGGAACGCAACGACCCGATCAAAGTACTGTATATCGAAGACAATCCGGCCAACCTGCGTTTCATGGAGCGCCTGATCAGCAAGATTCCGAACACCCAGATGCTGGGCGCACCCGACCCCAAGCTCGGTTTGGAATTGGCGCACGAACATCGCCCCGACGTGATCCTGCTCGATATTAATTTGCCGGGCATGGACGGTTACGAAGTCTTGCGCTGCTTGCGCAATGACGAAGCCACCTGCCGTATCCCGGTCATCGCCGTCACCGCCAACGCCATGCCGCGCGACATTTATCGCGGCAACCAGGCAGGTTTCAAAGGCTACGTCACCAAACCGATCAACGTGCCGCAATTCATCGCGCTGTTTAACGCAACCGTTCAAGGCATGGAAAAAGCCGTTGCACACCCGTCTCCACCCTGCCAGTAACGTGTTCCACTGTGGACGACAACGCAGCCGATAACGAGCGATCAGATGCATTTAGGTTGAATCAGGCACACCTGCTGGATCTGATTTTCAAGCACTCGCTCGACTGCCTGGTGCTACTCGACCGGGACTACAATTTTATTCGAGTAAACGAGAGCTATGCGCGCGCCTGCCAGCGCCCGGCCGCAGAATTTCCCGGGAAAAACCACTTTGAACTCTATCCATCCGGCCTCGAACAAGAGCTCGATGTTTACCGCAGAAATAAACTGATCTACAAATGCACGGCACGGCCATTCGTGTTTCCGGACCATCCGGAATGGGGTGAAACCTTCTGGGATATCAGCTGTGTGCCGATGCTCGGCAAAAACAACGAGATCGAAGCTTTTCTCTTCACCCTGAGCGACGTCACCGCACGCAAACGCGCAGAAACCGCACTGCGTGAAAACACTCGGCGCCTGAACGAAGCACAGCGCATCGCCAAACTCGGCAGTTGGGAATTAGACCTGCGCACGAACCACCTGAAATGGTCGGATGAAATATACCGCATCTTTGAAATCGACCCGGCGAGCTTCGGCGCTTCTTACGAAGCTTTTCTCGACGCCATTCATCCCGACGACCGCACGGCGGTCAACTCGGCGTACACCGACTCGCTCGCTTTTAAAAAACCCTATGAAATCGCTCATCGTTTATTAATGCCGGACGGCCGCATCAAATGGGTCAACGAGCGTTGCGAATCAAGCTACGACTTGCATGGAATCCCGCTACGCTCGGTCGGCACGGTGCAAGACATCACGCAACAGATGGCCACCGAGTTGCGCTTGCGCGAAACCACCCACTTGCTCGATTCAATTGTCGAGAACATACCCAACATGATTTTCTTGAAGGACGCAAAGGAACTGCGCTTCGTGCTGTTCAATAAGGCGGGCGAAGACCTGGTGGGCTATTCCCGAGAAGCGATGATCGGAAAAAACGATTACGATTTTTTTCCGCAACAGCAGGCGGACTTTTTTACCACCTATGACCGCAACGTATTGAAAAACACTAAGGTGGCCGACATTCCGGAAGAATTTATCGACACGCGACTCAATGGCCAGCGCATTTTACACACCAAAAAAATCGCATTGCGCGACCAACATGACACACCCCGATATCTACTTGGCATTTCCGAAGACATTACCGAGCACCGTAACGCCGAACTGCAATTACAGCAGCTGAATGCAACCCTGGAACAGCGCGTGGCGGAACGCACCCATGAACTCAGCGTCGAACGAAATTTCATTGCCACCGTGTTGGATACGGTGTGCGCTTTAGTGGTAGTACTCGACAGAAATGGTTGCATCGTGCGCTTCAATCATGCATGTGAAACGCTCTCCGGCTATCGTTTCGAGGAGCTGCAAGGCCAACCGGTCTGGAACTACCTGATCCCGCCGGAACAATTGCCAGGCGTTAAATTCACCTTCGAAAATTTAACGACTCAAGCCATACCCTCCATCTACGAAAACGAGTGGCTGGTACGCGATGGCAGCCGCTGCTTGATTGCGTGGTCCAACACGACGCTGGCCGATGAGCGTGGCCAGGTCACTCATGTTATTGCAACCGGTATTGACATTACTGCGCGCAGAAAAGCCGAAAACGCCGTGATTGCTGCAAAAATCGAGGCCGAGCGCGCCAATGCCGCAAAAAGCGAATTCTTGTCGCATATGTCGCACGAATTGCGCACACCGTTGAACGCCATTCTTGGTTTTGCACAATTGCTGGAGTCGTATGCGCAGCCGCCGCTACCGCCGATTGAACTGGACAGCGTGCGGGAAATTCTGCATGCCGGGAATCATCTCCTGCATCTGATTAATCAGGTGCTGGACTTGTCACGCATCGAGACCGGGCGCCTGTCGCTCAATCTGAGCGCTATCGAGCTGCATAACGTAATCCGCGAAACTGTAAGCCTGATGTTGCCACAAACCGTGGCACGCGCAATTACGCTGGATGTACCGGCCGGGAACGACCCGCTGCTGGTCAATTGCGATGCACTGCGCCTCAAACAGGTGCTGCTCAATTTGTTATCGAACGCGGTGAAGTTCAATTCGGTTGGCGGCTCTATCGCCATAACCACAACGCACGACGGCAATGGTAAGGTGCGCATTGCGATCACCGATCACGGCTGCGGTATCGATGCCGAAAAAATTACTAAATTATTTATCCCGTTCGAACGCCTGAATGCCGATGACGACGCAATCGAAGGTACCGGTATCGGCCTGGCATTGAGTAAACGTCTCGTGGAATTAATGCACGGTAAAATCGGCGTAGACAGCACGCGCGGTGTCGGCAGCACCTTTTGGTTTACGTTGCCGCTGGCTGAAGCTTAGTGGTTGCCGGTTAACGGCACGAAGGCAACGCCGATTAGGGATCGTGTATTGATATTATTATCCGCGTCTTTTTCCACCACGATTAACTCTTGATACGCATGCGGCATACCCACTGGAATCACCATGCGCGCCCCCGGCTTGAGTTGCGCCAACAACGGCGCCGGGATATGCGGCGCGGCGGCGGTGACGATGATGCCGTCGTACGGCGCGTGCTCGGGCCAGCCCTGATAGCCGTCGGCGTGCCTTACAGTGACATTTTTATAACCCAGCCGCTGCAAGCGCTCGGTAGACTGCTGCGCCAAGGCCGCAACGATCTCCACGCTGTACACCTGCTTTACCAATTGCGACAAGATTGCTGCCTGATAACCCGAGCCGGTGCCGATTTCTAGAATCACGTCGCCGGGCTGCGGATCGAGCAGATCGGTCATCAACGCTACGATATAGGGTTGCGAGATGGTTTGCCCGCAACCGATGGGCAGCGGGCCGTTATGATACGCCAGCGAGCGCGACTCTTCCGGCACGAACTCATGACGTGGCACGTTAGCCATCGCCTGCAGTACGCGCACATCGAGTGCGTCTTTGCCGGTCTGCTCACGGGTGCAGCTTTGTTCGGCTGCAATGTCGCGTAGCATGGATTCGGTAGTCATGGTTGCGCCTTGGGATTATCTAAGCGACGTTGCAATGCAACTTGGTTGTCGCGCTCGCGGCGTTTGTTGGCAAGATATTCCGCCTTGGGCAGTTCATAGAGCTGGGCATGAAATCGCTCGGTGTAGTCGAACCAGCGATTGATCTGCTGTTCGAAGCGTTCGCTCTCCGTAAGAGCGCGGGTATCGACATATATTTGCAACGCGAGAAAATAGCGTACAACGTTGCGCTCGATCATCGCTTGCACTCCCTTGACCGGCACCGGTTTACCGGACGCATCGGGCATGCTGCTAAAACCGATTTTGCCGCTGCCCAAGGTCGCGAGGTAGGTGGCGGTCGCCATGCGGCTCACCGTACCCAATCGCATCGACGAGGTGAAATGCACCAGGGTGCGGCCGTCGACAGCGAGCGCATCCAGATGAATATGATTATCGCGCGTGCCGAGCGGCCCGCCGTCGGCATCAAGATAGATTTCCGCGTGCTGCGCGTCGCGCGTGCTACGAAATACATAGCGCATTTCGTAAGCTTGTTGCGGCGTTTGATAGTCCTTGCGCCCTATATAAAGTACCAGCGCGCTGCCCGCCGCACCCGTTTCTAAGGCGCATGACTTTACATTAACACTCAACAGCATAAATCCGCACCACGCGCGCGCATCGCCCAGGATTTCGGCCACCACGCTAAACGCTTGGTCCACAACGCCGTAAACCTCGGCGCTGACCTTGTCGCCTTGCTCGCTCGATTGCACTCCCAACGGCATGCCGAATGGATTGGTCGCGACATTTTCGGTGAGCTCGCGATAATGCGCGCGCAACTCGTCTATGGGCGCCGCCAGAGCTGCAACGGCCCACGCAAGCACAACACATAAAACAAAATAGCGGGAATAACGCATCGCCTACTTTCTCCAGCGCGTATTGCATGCTAAAAACACGGCATGATTTCGACATCCGTTTCCGATTCTACGCCCTCATTGCAGACGGCGTTGCACTTGCAGCAAAGCGGCAACCTCGGCGCTGCCGAAAAAATGTATCACGTTGTATTGCAGGCGAACCCCGCGTGCGCCGATGCCTGGCACTTGCTGGGGTTGATCGCATTGCAACGCGGCGAGTACGAACTTGCCATTGAATTTATCAATTCAGCCTTGCACCTAAACCCGCAGCACGCCGTGTATCACTTTAATCTCGGCCATGTCTATAAGCGGCACGGCGCATTGCAACACGCCGCTGTAAGTTACCGCACTGCGCTCGCCATCCGCCCCGATGACAGCGATGCACTTAACAATCTGGGCGGTGTATTGCTAGCTCTGGATGAGGTCACAGAAGCCCTGCACTGTTTTACGCAGGCGCTGCAACTCACTCCGCACGATGCACAACTACACTGCAATTCAGGGCATGCGCTGCTGGCGGCAGGTCAACTCGATGCCGCACGGCGCGCGTTTCACGCCGCGCTGAACGTGGATGAAACGTATGCACCTGCTCACCACGCGCTGGCGGTGCACTTGCAACAACGCGCCGATTTCACGCAGGCGCAACAGCATTATCAACGTGCACTACAACTGGCGCCTGAACATGCCGCGCTGCATATTGATTTCGGCACCTGGCACCAAACACAAGACCGGCTCGACGATGCTGCCGCCTGCTATCGTCACGCCATCACACTTGATGCCGATGCGGCGGACGCGTGGAACAATCTCGGCGCCGTGCAGCAAGCACAAGGCGAGTTACAAGACGCAGTGCGTAGCTAC
Organism: Gammaproteobacteria bacterium; assembly: GCA_016200445.1. Taxonomy (GTDB): domain Bacteria; phylum Pseudomonadota; class Gammaproteobacteria; order SG8-11; family SG8-11; genus UBA6921. The sequence continues at coordinate 15,397 of JACQEQ010000230.1, forward strand.
ACCCATGCCTTGCGCAGCGCGCCTGAGTTTGCAGCGGCACATAAAAATCTTGCTTCGGCGTATCACTTGCTCGGCAAACGCGAACACGCCATTGAACACTACCACCACGCGCTGCGCCTGCAACCGGATTACACCGAAGCTGAGTATGAACTTGCCGCGTTGACGGGCGACACGCGCGCGGCACCGCCGCCCGATTATGTGGCTGGTTTATTCGATCAATACGCGCACGAATACGACGCGCACATGACCGGCGTGCTCGGTTACAACGTACCGCAGCAATTGCGCGCGCTGGTAGAACCACACCTTGCGCGACCACCGCTGGCAATGCTGGATTTGGGCTGCGGCACCGGGTTGAGCGGCGCCGTGTTTCACGACCTCGCGCACACCTTGATCGGCATCGATCTGTCGCCGAAAATGATTTCCAGAGCGCGCGAGCGTGACATTTATGACCAGCTCTGCGTCGGCGATGTGGTCAGTACGAACCTGGATTTGAATACGAAGTTCGACTTGATCCTCGCTGCTGACGTATTTGTCTACCTCGGCGACCTCGCTGCTGTATTTGCAGCGGTGCGAGAGAAATTACTTTCTGATGGATTGTTCGCTTTCTCGGTTGAACTTGGCGATGAACAAGATTATGTATTACGTGGCGCAGGCCGCTACGCACACGCTCCTGCCTATGTTCGCACACTCGCTGCACAGCATGGATTCATCATGCGCGCCGAACAACAGACTATCCTGCGTAAAGATTACGGAAGCGAAATCACGGGCGTACTGTGGCTACTGCAAATTCACTCCCCTCCTCATGTTCGAGGAGGGGTGGCGCCATAGGCGACGGGGTGGTTGCGGTTAAGGTTTACGCACACTCTCTTCAATCGGATGACGATAATGACCAGCACCCTCGACAGCTACGATCAAATCCCCTACGACGCGGTGCCGATCACCGACACGCATCCGGATCACCTGTGCGTGCTCGGCCGCATGTTCGGTTTGCAAACCGCCGATCCAGAACGGTGCCGGGTGTTGGAATTTGGCTGTGCCGACGGCGCCAACATTATTCCGCTCGCGTATTACCTGCCGCGCAGCGAGTTCGTGGGTGTGGAACTGTCGCAAGTACAAGTCGACACCGGGCGCGTGTTGATCGAACAATTGCAACTTACCAACATCGACCTGCTGCATCATGACGTGCTGACGTTGCCCGACACGCTGGGCACCTTCGACTACATCATCGCGCACGGGATTTTTTCCTGGGTACCGCCACAGGTCCAAGAACGTATTCTGGAATTGTGCGGACACCTGCTTGCACCGCACGGCGTGGCCTATATCAGCTACAACACGCTGCCCGGCTGGCGCGGGCGCGCCATGCTGCGCGACATGTTGTTACATCACTGTCGTCATTTGCACACGCCGCGCGAGCGTTTGCACGCCGCTGAAGAACTGCTCGAATTTCTACACACAGGGTATGCCGGATTGGAATCGCCGTCGGTGGATTGGTTGAAACAAGAAGTCGCGCATCTGCGCCAAGCGTCGCGCAGCTATCTGTTCCACGAATATCTGGAAGACATCAACGCGCCGCTGCTGTTCAGCGACTTCATGCAACGCGCGCAACAACACGGCTTGAAGTACCTGTGCGACTCCGATCTGTACACGATGTTTCCATCCACGCTGGGCGATGCAGCGGCCAAGTTGTTGGAGCCGTACGACGATTTGCTCGAACAAGAACAGTACATGGATTTCCTGCGCGCGCGTCCGTTTCGCCGCAGCGTGCTATGCCGCGATCAACGCGAACTGCAACGCGAGCTCAATCTCGACTTTATGCGGGAATACGGAATCGTTGCGTACCTGACCCCGCGCGACGCGCCGGATTTTGCAGCACCGCGCAGCCAGTCCTACTTGTCGGCCAGCGGCAAAGACTATGCGGTGACACATCCGCTCACCAAGCACGCCCTGCAACAACTCGTTGAGGTTTTTCCCAATGCGCTGCACTTCGATGCGCTAGCCGATACAGCAAGCACCGAACTTATCCGCACCGGCGCCGCGCCATTAGCACAACAGCACACCCTATTGCTCAGCGAGTTATTCAGCCTGTTCAGCGCCCGCGCACTGATGCTCACGCCGCGCGAGCAACGTTACTTCAATCAGGTCAGCGAACATCCGCACGCACATCGGCTGGCACACATCCAAGCCGCACGCGGACACGTGCCCTCGGTGCGCCACATCGACGTCGACCTCGACCCGCTGTCACGCCATCTACTCACGCAGCTCGACGGCACCCGCACGCGCGGCGAGCTGACACAAAACTTAATCTGCGAAATAGATCAGGACCTGGGCACCCGCGACGCGCTGGTTTCACATGATCGCGACGCAACTCAAATGCACCAACACGTCAGCGATAACGTGGATCGCTTGCTCGCGTTGTTTGCGCGGCATGGGTTGCTTGCGGGGTAGCGTCAGTTGAGATGAGTCAAGGACTGGCTAATAAGCACCCTTGCCAATCAAAACGACGCGTATCGTACGGGCGAGAATGTAGATGTCTAGCCAACCTGACCAATTACGTACGTAGTACGCGTCTAGAACAACGCGCCGTTCATAACTGGTGCTGTTACGACCCGACACTTGCCATAACCCGGTCAACCCCGGCCGGACCTTGCTGTACAACTCGAAGGAGTCTCCGTACTTGGGTATCTCGGCAGCGACGATGGGACGTGGCCCAACCAAGCTCATTTCGCCCACGAGAATATTCCACAACTGCGGCAATTCATCGAGACTGGTGCGGCGCAACAACCAACATCAGCGGAACACTGATGACAGCGGCGAAGAGCGTAAGGACAAGATCAAGAAAACGCTTCATAAAGCGTCGACTCTTGAGCATTAAATTCTGCCGCAACTCTAGACCCAGCACACCACCTAGATCGCGCGCATCGACCCATAAACTAGAAAAGCCAAACAGATCGGGCACGATGAGCAAGTGTGGAAAACTGTGCGAGTGCGTTTCCACGAGTTTCAGTAACTTCTCTCGCGCCACGCCAGGCATTGCGATAACAGCACGTTGGATCCCTAGCTTGCGTGCAATCTCCGGCGCTAAATCCAACGGACCAATTACGGGTACTCCTAGCAATTCACCACGTTTCGCCGGATCGTCGTCCAAAATCACTATAGGTTTGAGCCCCATGCTCGGCCAATCACGCAACACTTGAATCACGGTGCGGCCCGTTTCACCCGCACCCAAAATCACAATGGCCTGTCCCCACCAACCCCGCTTCACAAACAGTACACGCATAAATTTTCGCATCAACGGCACGGCGATTAATGCCAATCCCCACGCGGCAAGGAATGTGGAACGGGAATACAAATCGCCACCCTTGGTAAGAAAAAGTGCAACAGCCAAAACCAAAAACACCGACGTGGTGGTGTAGAACATACGCCGTACTTCTTCCGGCGGAAGAAAATTAGTGCCCGGATACAAACGAGCTAGCGCGTTGGCAAACACAAATAGCAGCAATGCGGGCCACAAACGTAGATAGATATCGAGATTTAAAAAACCACCGTACAAGTCGCGTACAAAAAACGCGACGCACCACGCCAACAGAATACCGACGATATCGGATACCATGAGTACACTCGCAGTCATCCACGGCGAAGTACGATTTGGCCCCAGAATCAAATGTTCAGAAGGAATTTCAGAATGTTGCGGCGCGTGCTGCACCGAGGCGCCACGCCGACCGAATTTAACGATTTTAATTTTTGCTGATTCTTTAATTTTTACTGATTCATTATTACTCACAGAATACCCCCCGATGTTTGATATCCAGTCAATAACAATGGAAACCAGGCGAAATAGTATCTGCAATATTGAATGTTTTCCATTTTTTGAAGGTGACTTAAGACGTGTGATTCCAAAAACGCCGATGCATGCTCATACGCCGCTTGATCCACAGTGGCAGGTATCTCTCACGCAGACCCAATTGAAAACCAGCGTATTTAAACGCTGTGCGAATCAGAGCCGATATCACCAGAACTGGCCGATGCTGCCAGAGGTAGCGCAACTCTGAAATTAGGAACTTCATACCTTCATTGCTGGCATTACCGAAACGCCCTCTAATCCACTGCTCCTGTCCATGGAACACCCCGGTATCAAAGTAGCGCTTGAATTCTTCGACGAAGCCATAGTCATGCGAGTGAAATACCGTTGCATCCGCGCAGTAAGCAACATGCCAATTGGATAAAAGCATTTTGGCAGCAACGTAGGTGTCTTCGCCCAATATCGTTCGCGATGGGAATCCACCGACTTGCATTAGCGCTGTGCGACGATACGCCGCAAACGAATTCGAGATGAATGCCGTTTTGATACCCAGATGGGGAATATCGCCTGCGGTTTTAATCAACCCGCTACTGGGGTAATTGAATAACCTCGCGTGCGCTTCAATCGGGCCGGCACTAGGCCGAGGAAGTTGCCTTCCATAAACTGCCCCCACACGCGGATTGTTGAACGCATCCGCTAATTTTTCGAGAGCCCTTGGGTCGGTGAGGATCGCGTCTTGAGTTAGAAAGACGACGACATCCGCATTCGGAAACATATCTACTGCAAGCTGCCTTGTTTTTCCGTGATTGAATTCCGAACGACGAATTACGTGTACGGTGGCGCCAGCGTTTCGGAATGCTTCGATATAACCGTCTGTCGATTCTGAATCGATAACTAAAAACTGTATTGCCTGAAAAGTCTGACTTCGGAGAGCCGAAATCAACTCACCTGTCATAGGCCCTGGGTTTAGTACCGGTATACAAAGTAACGCGTTCACATCCACTCCATTGTTGGGATCACTCAGCGAGGTTGCCACAGTTAAAATTTGGCGCTTACAAACAGGCTGCCTAACGCAAGCATTCCCCTCCTCGTCCCTTGAGACCGTCCCAAAATCCGTAGAACGCCATGCGTAAAATTTTAACTCTCAAATTGCTCCCCAAGATAACGAACGTAGTAACCCCAAACAGCCTAACTATTTCAATAATTTTCCAAGTGTTCGGAACATAACCCTTACGCGTGAGTTGGATCAAATTGCGCGCCATGTAGTAGTAACGAATAGGTGAATGCACCGGCACTTGGAATGTGCGACCAATCCAAACCGAGATTGTTTTATTTCCTAATCGATGTTGTAGCCGCGCATTGCATGCACCATAAATTTCGAACCCCTGAGCGGCAGCTCGAAAACACCATTCAGTGTCGACATAATCAATAAATAGAGTTTCGTCAAACACACCGATTGCCTCAAACGTTCTTAATTTATAGTAGCTTCCTGACGCAATTAGGTAACTCGCAGATATGGTCGTTGATTCTTCGCGACAATAGGCTCGCTTGATACCAACACCGCTAATCTGTGCAAAATACGAAGCAGAGCCTTTATCATTATCCATAAACACCGAACCTACGGCAGCTACCGGCCGCCCAATCGCCTCCAAATTAAGTAAAGCACTGCGCAACTCTTTCACCAACGTGGGACTGGGATGGCTATCTTGATCAAGGAGCAAAACCGAATCGACTTCTTGTTGTTGCGCCCAACGAATCCCAACGTTTTGAGCGGCTGCAATTCCTATGTTCTTGCGCTGTGGCAGAACCACGGCGTAGGTGTCACAGAAACTCAAATCGATAAGGTCAGGCGTGTTATCCACGATCACAACGGCCCTAACTTGATTCCGTAGCGCCTTCAAATTGGATAGCAAGAGCGAACAATCAGGAAAGTAAGTAACAATTACTGCGGCTGTCTCATCTGTCTTTTGATTCATTCAGCGCGAAACAACATACAGCTTCAAACATGAAAAAAGATATTTAACCAACCCTCTTCGTGCGTTCAATTGCGCCTCATTTCTGGCTGATAAAATCTTCGCACGTTGTGACATTTTTGAGCGGCTCCACCCCCGGCAGTGGTACGCGATCATGTTAGGGTTATATCGCAGAACAAACCCTGCAAGTCTCAGCCTTATGCTTAAATCAATGTCCTCTTTGTACATAAAAAAAGAAGCGTCGTAGACCGAAAACGGACTTATTCCTTCTAACTTCGTTAGCGCCTCACGACGACAAAACAATGCGGTACCACAGAGGGCCAATACATCCGGCGACAAATGGTCGGTCGCTGGTCTTTCCTTTTTTCCTTGCCATCGATCATACCAGCGGCCGTACCAAGTTTGGCACACGCCAGTTGAGTCAATTAAACCGGTAGATTTTTGCAGTTCGTTATCGTAACCAAGCAACTTCCCAGAAACGGCAGCTACCAATTTGTTTTGTTCTTCGCTGAGGTAGCGCAATGCTATTTTTACGTAATCCTTAGTTAGGTAAGTATCCGGGCCAACATACAGCACATACTGTGAAGCGGGATCGACGAGCTGAGTCCCAACGTTCGCCCCGCCCGCGTAACCCAAATTGTAATCCAGCTCTACGACCCTTCCCTTTAATCCAGAATTCAATAGCTCCCGCTTCAAGGTTTCACGATCCTTCGAGCGATTGTCGACAATTAGAACTTCGCGTACCGACTCAGACTGTTGCGCAAG
>JACQEQ010000231.1 GCA_016200445.1 Gammaproteobacteria bacterium
CCCAATACTCAACTTGTCTTGTCAAGAATAGAGACCTAGTATTGCTACACTAAAAGAATGGCTTGATAAAACGGAAGCGCCATGAAATATCCAAAATATTGCGTGAGTGCGGGAATGCGGCATTGGTTCCACGTAAGTTGCGTTTTGTCGATCGGCGCCCAACTGTCCGTGGCTGCCTTCGCCGCCGGCCCAGCGACGCTGGTGCTCAACGACACCAACGAAGCACCGTTCACCACGCCCGCCGGCGATGGGTTTCTTGATGTTATTGCCGGGGAGGCATTCAAACGCGCTGGCTTACAACTGAAATTAGTCAAGCTGCCAGCGGAGCGTGCGTTGTTGAATGCCAATGCCGGTATCGAAGATGGCGACTTAACCCGCATCGCAGGATTGGAAAAGGATTATCCCAACTTGGTGCGAGTGCCGGAGAAGCTCGTCGACTGGACGTTTATGGCCTTTACCCGCCAAGCCAAAGTGACGCAGGCCAGCTGGGCAAATCTTGAACCGTTGATGGTGGGGCACATCAAGGGCTGGAAAATTTATGAAAAAAATCTCCGCCCGGCGACTCAAATCGCCACGGCGGGCGACCCGGAGCAGTTATTTACGATGCTGGATAAAGGCCGCATCGACGTTGCGTTATACGAACGCTGGCTGGGTTATGCGCTGGCGAAACAAATGAATATTACGAATGTTCAGGCGATAGAGCCGCCGCTCGCGGTGCGCGAAATGTTTATTTATCTTAACCAGCGTCATGCCGATAAAGTGCCTGTCATCGCCGCTGCATTACGTGCTATCAAGGCGGAGGGGATGTACAGCAAAGTGTGTCGGGAAAAAATTGCTCCGCTGGCGACGCCTGCTTCTCAATGCGACATTAAATAATTCAAAGCGCGTTCTCACTGACGGTTCCCTGATGAGCAAGTGGCTAAATAATCATTCACCGTTGGGCCGGCGGCTGGTTACCGCCACGATTGCCTTCAGCACCTGCGTTGCATTGCTGGCTACCGCGTTACAACTTTATTTCGACTACCGCACCGAACTACAGAACATCGAGTCCACCTTTCAGCAAGTCGATACCAGCTACTTGCCGACCGTCGCCAACGCGTTATGGTCGACCAACCGGCATGAGTTGCAAGTGGCCATCAATGGCTTGGTGCGTCTGCCGGATGTGCGGCAAGTGACGGTGAAGGAAAATGGCAAGATCTGGGCCCAGGCCGGGCATCCCCAAACGCGCAATATCGAATTGCGTGAATATCCGCTGACCTTCGTCCATCGCGGTGAAACGCTCACCATCGGCACCATGACCATGGTGGTGGACATGGAAAGCGTGTATCAGCGTCTGGTCAATAAATTTTGGGTGATCTTGATTACCAACAGTATCAAGACATTTTTAGTCGCGGGCTTTATGTTGTGGCTGTTTCATGTGCTGATTACGCGCCATCTGCATCGTATCGCAGCATTTGCGTCGCGTTTGGATGCCGGTAATTTGCAAGAACATCTTGACCTGGAACGTCATACCAGTGCGCATGCCGCGCCGGATGAATTCGATGCGGTGTTGCAGGGGTTCAGCCGTATGCAGTCCACGCTGGCATCGTCCATGAGCGCGCTGCGCGAAAGCGAAGCACGTTTCCGGGTGATGTTCGAACAGGCGGCGGTGGGCGTTGCGCAAATCCAATCCGACACTGGCAAGTTGTTGCGCGTGAATCAGAAATTTTGCGAGATCGTGGGTTATTCGTCCGCCGAGTTAAGTCAGTTGCCGGTGCAAACCATGACCTATTACGAAGATCTTCAGCGCGAGCAAGGGCAGCTAAACATGCTTAAAAACGGCGATATTAGCGAGTACACCTTGGAGCAGCGTTACTGCCGCAAAGATGGCGCGCTGGTGTGGGTTAGCCTGACGGTTGCGCCAATGTGGCTGGCAAGCGGCACCTTGCGCTATCACGTTGCCGTGGTGCAAGACATTACCGCACGTAAGCAGGCAGAAGCGGAATTACAGCAGTTCAGTGCCAGCCTCGAGCGGCGCGTTGCCGAGCGCACTGCCCAACTACTGGCGTTGAATCAGGAATCAGAAGCTTTCAGTTATTCGGTTTCGCACGATTTGCGCGCACCTCTGCGTAGCATCGACGGCTTTTGCCAGGTACTCGCCGAAGACTACGGCAAGCTGCTGGATGAGGCCGGGAAAACTCACTTGAGCCGTGTGCGCAAGGCGGCGCAGCGTATGGGCGTTTTGATCGATGACCTGCTCCGGCTTGCGTTGATCGCGCGCGCAGAAATAACGCGTACGGACATCGATCTTACTCAGTTGGCCGAAGAGATAATTAATGAATTTCACGTGCAAGCGGAAGCGTGCCCCATCACGTTTACCGTTCAGTCCGGACTTAATGCGTATGGCGACGCGTCGCTGTTGCGTATTGTGCTGGAAAATATGCTCGGCAATGCGGTGAAATACACCCGCAATGCATCGCAACCGCAGATTGAATTGGGCAGTATGATGTTGGATGGCCGTAACGTCTTTTTTGTACGCGACAATGGAGCTGGTTTTGACATGGCCTACGCCGGCAAGTTATTCAAGGCATTCGAACGCTTGCATCGCAGCGATGATTATCCCGGCACCGGAGTTGGGCTTGCCACAGTTAAACGGATCGTGAATCGCCACGGGGGTGAAGTGTGGGCCGAGGGACGCCCCGGCAAAGGCGCGGTATTTTATTTCACTCTCGATGCGCCCGGCTGCAGCGACAGCGAAAAGTTGCGCGAGGCCGTCTGACGCAACACCCCTGCAAAAATCGTCAACCGCAAAGGAGTGCGCCCGCAAAGAGGACAGGTAGCATGCGCACTAGCATCACGACTCCGAAATATCGAAACCTGAAACGGCGTCTTGTTTCGCCCTGTGTCGTTGCAGCCCCTTGCAATACGTACAGTATTGCTGCGGGCCTGCGCCTAACAGTGCGAAATAATCTATCCGTTTCATTTGTTGCGATATTTCGGAGCCGTGATACTAACGCTGTAAAGGCGCTGCGATGAAATCGCTGCGCGTATTGATCGTGGAGGACTCGGAAGACGATACACTGCTAATCACGCGCGAACTGCGCAAAGGCGGTTTGGAATTAGAGTTTCGGCGTGTCGAAACGCCGGCCGCGTTACAAATGGAGCTGGATGCCGCCACTTGGGATATCGTGATCACCGATCACAACCTCCCTGGCTTCGGTTCCGAAGCCGCGATCATGCAAGTCCGGCAGGCGGGCTACGATTTACCGATCATCATCGTTTCCGGCAGCATCGGCGAGGAAGTCGCAGTGGCCGCGATGAAAAGCGGTGCGCACGATTACATCATGAAGAATAATTTGTCGCGTTTGGTGCCCGCCGTCGAGCGCGAGCTGCGCGAAGCCAAGAACCGGCACCAGCATCGCGATGCGCAGGAGACGATTCAGTATCTTGCGTTCCACGATGCGTTAACCGGGTTGTGCAACCGTGCCGAGTTCGAGCGCCGCTTGGTGAATGCGTTGAAGAGCGCGCGTAACGACAATCAGCATGCCGTGTTTTATCTGGACCTCGATCAATTCAAAATCGTCAACGACACCTGCGGGCACGTGGCCGGCGACGAGCTGCTCAAACAGGTCGCACTGTTGTTAAAAGATCCGGTGCGTGGCCGCGATACCTTGGCGCGGCTGGGCGGCGACGAATTCGGTGTCTTACTGGAATACTGTTCATTGGAACATGCGCTGGAAGTGGCGGAGCGCATGTTGCACCTGATCAAGGAATTTCGTTTTGGCTGGATGGACAAGACTTTCACCATCGGCGCCAGCATCGGTCTGGTGATGCTGGATTGCCCAAACCAAACCCATACCGAGTTACTACGCGCCGCCGACATGGCTTGTTATGCCGCCAAGGACAAAGGACGCGGCCAAGTGCAGGTCTATTATGCGGATGACGCCGAACTGGTACGGCGGCGCGGTGAAATGGAATGGGTGTCGCAGCTCAATCAGGCGCTGCGCGACAACCAATTCGAGCTGCACAAACAGTGTATCGTCGCGCTCGATGGGCATGCG
>JACQEQ010000276.1 GCA_016200445.1 Gammaproteobacteria bacterium
AAGTGGCTATTGTCCATTGATGCCGTGTCGCGTAATTGCGCGACACGGCATTGTTATTTGCGATTGAGTACCAGGAGGATGTGTGAGACGTAAAACGCGTACGCTTGGCTGGGTCTTTTGGTGTGTTGGAATCATGGTATTGATGCCAATACAGGCAGCGGATTTGGACGAGGCGGTGCTAAAGATATTGGAGGCGGATGAGGCTGCAACCCGAGCGGAGCCTTCGACCACAACACCCAAATTACGCGCTCCGGTAGCAGGCCGGCGCGCTGTAACATCTGATGTGAATTCGATGACGCTCGCCGAGGCTGAACGTTTGGCGCAGGACAACAATGTGATGTTTAAAGCGCTGCGCGAAAAAGCCGGTGCGTTGGTTGAGCAGTCAACGGCGGCAACCCGCCTCACCGACCCGAAATTAAAATTTGGCATCAGCGAATATCCCACGCGTTCGACCGATAACGGCCAAGACGCCGTAAAAATGGTCGTGGGTATCCAGCAATCGGTGACGCCAGTGCGGCGGCGCAAGCACGAAAGCGCACAACTGGAATTAATGGGCAAAGGTCAATCTGCGCGCGCTGTGGAGCAGCAGCTGTTGGTGCTGCGTGAAACCCGTAAGGCATGGTTGGATATTTACCTGCAACATCACACGCTGATTATCTTGCGGCAGACGCGGAAAATACTGGCGCAGCTAGTAGAAATCGCGCAGAACCAGTATCGCGCCGGTAGCGGCAACCAAAGCGACGTGTTGCAAGCGCAGATCGAACTGAGTGTGCTTAAGGACAAAACGAGCCAGGTCGAGACAGCGCGTGAAACCGCGTTGGTGGAGTTGACGCGTTGGACTGGCAGCAACCTGGCGAGCCGCGAGTTGGCGTTGGACGATATCGACTTGCCGGTGGTTATGGAGCGTACGCGAATCGAACAGACATTGGACCGGTTACCGCTGCTACAGGCGATGAAGCTTGACGCCGATGCCGCAAAAGAAGGCGTGGAAGTCGCGCGTGCGCGTGCAACGCCGGAATGGATGTGGGAATTTGAAACGAGCTGGTCGTATACGAAAGACGGTGGGGTTGGCAGTGATGCGGTGGCAGCCTTGATTACGCTGGATGTGCCGTTTTCTAAGAAGACCTTGCAAGATCGCTGGCTCGCCGGTAGTGAAAAAGACTATAATTCAGCTCTATTTTTACTTGCCGATCAACGTCGTGATCTCAAACGGATGCTGGATCGAGAAGTGGTCAATATTCAGCGTTTAGACGAGCGGGTGGCGTTTTATCGTGACATGATTTTGCCGCAGGCGGCGCAAAATGCCCAAGCGGCGTTACGTGCGTATCAGGCGCGTGTGGACGATTTTAGTCAGCTGATGCGCGCGCGCCAGAAAGAGTTGGAGAGTAAATTAGACGCGTTGCGTTTGCTGGTCGAGCGCGCTTTGGCACAAGTAAATTTGTTGTATTTGACGGGAGATGGTGCGTGAGGTTGTGTGGGAGATCGCGCGATAGGTTGTGCATAGGCTGGATGCCTCGATGAATACGATCCAGCCGATACTCGCGCGTGTGCTTTCCGGGTTACAAAAACAGGTGTTTCTCGCTGTCGTATTGCTGTCGGTCGCAATTGCGTTTCGTTACTACGTGCTGAATGTTGACAATGGTTTAACCGCTAAGGCGGCTTCACCGGGTGCCGGCGAAATCGCGCGTGCCAAATCCAAGGTGAATTCTCAAAGCGAAAATGTGATCGATGACGCCGCGTTCGCGCCGCGTGAATCCGCCATTGCCCATGCAAAAAAACATCTTGATCCCACCTATGTGTGTCCGATGCATTCGCAGGTGACGTCCACCGACCCCAATGCTTATTGTCCCATCTGCGGTATGAAACTGGTGTTGTTAAACAGCGACGCCGCGAGCGTCAGTGAGAACGATACCGAGGCCACTGTGACGGTGGCGCCCGGGGTGTTGAATATGCTGGGGGTGCGCACTGAACAGGTTAAACGTGGCACTTTATTCCGGCGCATCGACAGCGTCGGCATCATTGCCTACGACGACAACCTGATCAAGACCATTAGCTTACGCACCGAGGGATGGATCGATCATCTGGCAGTGAAGAGCATTGGCACGCGTATCAAAGAAGGCGACTTATTGTTCGAGGTCTATTCACCAAAGCTGGTGAATGCGCAGGATGATTTTGTTGCCGCGCTAAATTCGGGAAACGAGGATTTGATCGCCGCTTCGTTTGGGCGGCTCAGTTCCTTGGGTATTTCGCAGGAACAAGTGCATATGCTTGAGCGTACACATAAGGTTGAACGCAGTGTCAAAATATTCGCGCCGCAAGGCGGCGTTGTGTCCGAATTGAGCGTGCGCGAAGGCAGTTATGTTGAACCCGCCGCGCCGATCATCAACATGGTGGATTTGTCCCGGGTGTGGCTCATCATCAACATATTTGAGCGTCAGGCCGATTGGGTGCAGATCGGCAACAAAGCACAAGCCACGCTGGCATCGTCGCCTGATAAAATCTGGGAGGGGACAGTGGATTACATTTATCCGGCCCTCGACCCAAAGACGCGCAGCTTGCAGGTGCGAGTGCATTTTGAAAATCCCGATGAGGCGCTCAAACCCAATATGTATGCCGACGTTAAGTTGTTTGCATCACCCAAACCAGGGGCAATCAGCGTGCCGCGCGAAGCGCTGATTCGTACCGGTGACAGTAACCGGATTATCGTCTCGCTGGGCTCCGGAAGATTTAAACCGGTGCGGGTTCATGTCGGTATAGAAACAGGAGACCGCATCGAAATTCTCGAAGGCCTCGATGAAGGCGCCGAGGTAGTGGTATCGAGCCAGTTCTTGATTGATTCAGAAAGCAGCTTGCGCGCGGCGCTGATGCGCATGAATGGAAATTGAGCGGGTTGCAGCCTGTTCCAACGCCCGATAGATGATCGCAAAACTTATCCGTTGGTCGATCAAGAACCGGCCCCTGGTGTTGCTGGCCACGCTGGTATTCTGCGCGTGGGGAATCTACGCGGTAAAAAACACGCCGCTGGATGCAATTCCGGATTTGTCCGATGTCCAGGTCATTATCAAAACGCCCTTCCCCGGTCAGGCACCTGAAGTTGTCGAAGATCAAGTTACTTATCCGATCACTACCAGCATGCTGTCGGTGCCTGGCACCGTTGCGGTACGCGGTTATTCGATGTTCGGCGATTCCTATGTCTATGTGATTTTCAAAGACGGCACCGACATCTATTGGGCGCGCTCGCGCGTGCTCGAATATCTAAGTCAGGTCTCCGGCCGCTTGCCTGCCGATGCGCGTCCCACGCTCGGACCGGATGCGACCGGGGTAGGCTGGATTTACGAATATGCGCTGGTGGACCGTACCGGCAAACACGACCTAGGCCAGTTGCGCAGCGTGCAGGACTGGTTTCTTAAATACGAGTTACAGACGGTGCCGGGTGTTGCTGAGGTGGCCACGGTCGGCGGCATGGTCAAGCAGTATCAAGTGGTGTTGAGCCCGGATAAATTGCGCGCCTATTCGCTGCCGGTGAGCGATGTGGCCGATGCGATTCGCCGCGCGAATCAGGAAGTCGGCGGTTCGGTCATCGAGCTGGCCGAGGCTGAATACATGGTGCGCGCCAAGGGCTATATCCGCAGCATCGAGGATCTGCGGCAGATCCCGGTTGGACTGAGCGATACCGGCGTGCCCGTGTCATTGGGCGACGTGGCGTTAGTCCGCCTCGGACCGCAACTGCGGCGCGGCGTCGTGGATTTAAACGGCGAGGGCGAGGTAGTCGGCGGCATCATCGTGATGCGCTGGGGCGAAAATGCGCAAACCACCATCGATGCAGTCAAGGCCAAGCTGCGCGATTTGCGGCGCAGTCTGCCGGTGGAAGTAGAAATTGTCGAGACCTACGACCGTTCTGGTCTGATAGATCGCGCCGTCGAAAATCTGCAAGACAAATTGCTGGAAGAATTCATCGTGGTCGCGCTGGTATGCGGCGTGTTCCTGTTTCACTTGCGCTCGGCGCTGGTGGCGATCGTGATTTTGCCGCTGGGTATTTTGGTGTCGTTTATTGTGATGCACTGGCAGGGTATCAACGCCAACATCATGTCGCTGGGCGGCATAGCGATTGCCATTGGCGCGATGGTCGATGCCGCCATCGTCATGGTCGAGAACGCGCATAAACATATCGAACACGATAAGCCGAATGCTGCGAACCACTGGTTGATCATGCAGCGCGCAGCGGTGGAAGTCGGCCCCGCTCTGTTTTTTTCGCTCTTGATCATCACGCTGAGTTTTCTGCCGGTGTTCACGCTGGAAGCTCAGGAAGGCAAATTGTTCGCGCCGCTGGCCTTCACCAAAACCTATGCGATGGCCGCCGCCGCCGGGTTGTCGGTGACGTTGATGCCGGTGCTGATGGGCTACTTCATACGCGGCAACATCCTTCCGGAAAACAAAAATTACTTGAGCCGGTTTCTGATTATGTTGTATTTACCGGTGATCCGCATGGTGTTGCGCCATCCTTACGCGGTTATTCTGTTGTCTGGGTGCCTGGTATTGAGCATTATGTATCCGCTCAGCTGGCTGGGTTCCGAGTTCATGCCGGAACTGGACGAAGGCGACTTGCTGTACATGCCGACGACGTTCGAGGCGGTGTCCATCGGCAAGGCGACTGAAATTCTGCAAATGACGGACCGGCTGATTAAAACGGTTCCCGAGGTGCGCAGCGTTTTCGGTAAAGCCGGACGCGCGGACACCGCGACCGATCCTGCGCCCTTGTCGATGCTGGAAACTACTATCCAGCTCAAGCCCCACGAGCAATGGCGCCCGGGCATGACGATAGGCAAACTCAAATTGGAATTGGACGAGCTAGTGAAGATCCCCGGTTTGACCAATGCCTGGGTGATGCCGATCAAAACACGCATCGATATGCTGGCGACCGGGATTAAAACCCCGCTCGGCATCAAGGTTGCGGGTCCTAACTTAAAAATTATTCAGTCGATCGGCGAAAACATCGAGCAAATCATCAAGGAGATCCCCGGCGCGGCGTCGGTGTTTTCCGAACGCGTCGCGGGCGGGCGCTATATCAACATCGATATCGATCGCCGCGCCGCCGCGCGTTTTGGTCTGAACATCGCGGACGTGCAGGAAGTGATTTCCATGTCGGTCGGCGGTGACAATGTCAGCACCACGGTGGAGGGGTTGGAGCGTTATCCAGTCAACATCCGCTACCCGCAAGAAGTGCGCGATTCCCCGGCCAAGCTTGCGGATTTGCCGATTATTACGCGCGGCGGACCGCGCGTGCCGCTCGGGCAAGTCGCGCGCATTACCATCGGCGACGGGCCTGGCATGGTGCGCAGCGAAAACGCGCGCTTGAATGGCTGGATTTATGTCGACATCCGCGACCGCGATCTGGGCTCGTTCGTTGCCGAGGCGCAGAAACGTGTCGCTGAGCAAGTAAGATTGCCAGCGGGTTATTCCGTGGGGTGGTCCGGACAATACGAATATTTGCTGCGTGCCGAACAGCGTTTGCGTTACGTGGTGCCGTTGACCTTGATGATTATTTTGCTGTTGCTCTATATCAACTTCAGCAATTTTGCCGAGTCGTTGATGGTCATGGGCGCGGTGCCGTTAGCGTTAGTCGGTGCGTTTTGGCTGGTGTATCTACTGGACTATCATCTTTCAATCGCAGTGGGTGTGGGTATGATAGCTTTGGCCGGGGTCGCCGCCGAGTTTGGCGTGGTGATGCTGGTGTATTTAGATCATGCGGTGGAGCGCCGCAGCCCGGCGAATCTCACCGAGCTGTACAGCGCGGTCATTGAAGGCGCAGTGTTGCGTGTGCGTCCCAAGGCCATGACCG
>JACQEQ010000010.1 GCA_016200445.1 Gammaproteobacteria bacterium
GTCATAATAAACTTTCATGAGTTCGTTCCTTTCTAAACCAATTGAAAAGCGTCACGGCGTGCGCGGAAAAGAGCGCCATTGTATCATAACTTAGGGAATGGGGAACGATTAGGTGCGTTTGAGTAACGCATGAGCTGCGAGTGTTCGATACTCACCCGGCACATTGTTTCTGTACTTTAGTCTCTGCAAATAGATACGGAATGCACTGCTCAAACGGCAGCGGCCTGCTGTAATAAAACCCCTGGAACGAATCACAATCCAGTTTGCGTAGATAGTTGCACTGGTCGATAGTTTCTACACCTTCGGCCACCACATACAACCCCAAGTTATGCGCGAGCTGAATCATGGTTTCGGTAATCGGCACATTGCCCGAGCCTGTCGCGACCTTATCGATAAAGCATTTGTCGATTTTGAGTTTATTCAATGGCAAGCGTTGCAAATAACTCATCGACGAGTAGCCGGTGCCGAAATCATCAATGGAAATCCGCACTCCCAGCTCGCGCAATTCATTGAGCGTTTTAATTGCTTCATCGGCATTTGCCATGAATAGGCTTTCGGTAATTTCGATTTCCAGGCAGCTGAAGGGCAGCTTGGCATCCAACATGGTTTTCTCAACCAACTGGGGGAAGTGCTTTTGGTGCAATTGCCGATTCGAAACATTCACTGCAACCGATAACGCGCTATACCCGGCCTGATGCCATCGAGCCAGGTCATGACATGCCTGGCGCAACACCGATTCACCCAGCAAAACGATTTGTCCGGTTTCTTCGGCAATTGGAATAAATATTCCGGGTGAGATCATCTTGCCACCGGTTTGCTGCCAGCGCGCCAGCGCTTCAAACGAACGCGCCTGTCCGGTGTGCGCGTTGACGATGGGCTGGTAGTGAACGGTTAATTCATTGCGCTCCAGCGCACGCCGCAGCTCGCTTTTGATACGCAGCCGGTTTTTTTTGCATCGCACAACGCGGCATCGGCTTTCTGAAACAGCTCATGATCATCGCGACTATCGCTGGGAAACAGCGCAACACCTATACCCACCGTAGAAATCAGCTCCCCGCTCTCGAACATAAAGGGCTTCGAGGTTGCCGAAAGGATCTGCTGGACAATAGCGGTGATTTCATCGGGAGAATTACTGTAGCGGACTAAACAGTGGAATTTGCCGCTGCATGAACGTGCCAGAAAGTCCTCATCGCGCAAACACTGCCGCAGCCGTTCCGCAGTGCCAACCAGCACTGCATCACCTGCAGGGCGGCCCAATGCATCGTTAATACGTTTCAGTTGATCGACATCAATGGAGAGCAATGCGATCTGCAGATGGTTGCGTCGCGCGTGCGCGAGCCGATCAGCCAGCTCCTTCCAAAACAAAGCGGCGTTCGCCAAGTTGGTCAACGGATCAAAATAGGCCAGTTGATAAATCTGCGCTTGATTACGTTGTTTGTCGCGATTCATGAAAACAGAAAATCCGGTACAGGCCACGGTCACCATCGATCTCATCCACACCTCATGAGCGGTGGGTGAAAAAATCTCATCGAGAAGGTAATCCCAAAATGGCTGTCCGGTCTCAAGCGAGGTCAGTAGCGCATCGCCGACCACATCGACAGCGCAGATCAAGAATCCAAGCAATAGCCCACGCACGATACCAATGCGTATTAACTGGTTTGTAACACCGGAAAATGTTGCGGCACCATTCTTCAACATAGGGGCAAGCAAACCATCGACCACAGATGCAAGGTTAGCGTCCGGGTCGTGGCAGTTCATGAATGGATTTACAACGACGAACTTACACCCGTAGGCTTTTTTCCCCGCGCCCGATGCCTGAAACACCTGAACGCACGGTTTCCAGAATCTGGTTCTGGCCGAGCGCTTTAATAAAGGCATCGAGCTTGGCACCGGGGCCGGTGAGTTCAATGGTATAGCTGGTTTCGGTCACGTCGATGACGTGGCCGCGGAAGATGTCCGACAAACGTTTAATTTCCTCACGCCCGCCATTGGCCGCACTCACTTTGATGAGCATCATTTCACGCTCGATATGATCACCTTCGGTGAGGTCGATCAGCTTGACCACGTCAATCAGCTTGTTCAGTTGCTTGGTGATCTGCTCAATAATCTCATCGGAACCGCGCGTCACCAAGGTCATGCGTGACAAGGTCGGGTCTTCGGTCGGTGCCACGGTCAATGATTCGATATTGTAACCACGCGCAGAAAACAAGCCTGCGACTCGCGACAGCGCGCCCGATTCGTTTTCCATCAGGATTGAAATAACGTGTCTCATCACGCCAACTCCCGGTCCGTGTCCACGCCGTGCTGACTCGGCGCCAGATGCATTTCGTTCTGCCCTTTGCCGGCGGCGATCATCGGATAGACGTTCTCCGCTTGGTCGGTAATGAAGTCCATAAACACCAAGCGATCTTTCATTTTAAGCGCTTCTTTCAGGGCGCCCTCAACGTCGGCCGGTTTTTCGATCAGCATGCCCACGTGCCCATAGGCCTCGGCAAGTTTGATGAAATCCGGCAACGCATCCATATACGAATTTGAATAGCGCGACTCGTAGAAAAATTCCTGCCACTGCCGCACCATGCCCATGTAGCGGTTGTTGAGATTTACGATCTTGACCGGCAGGTTGTACTGCTTGGCGGTCGAGAGTTCCTGGATGCACATCTGTACCGAGGCCTCGCCGGTCACGCACACCACGGTTTCACCCGGATGCGCGAGCTGGACACCGAGCGCGGCCGGCAAGCCAAAACCCATGGTGCCCAGCCCACCGGAATTGATCCAACGGCGCGGTTTATTAAATGTATAGAACTGCGCCGCCCACATTTGATGCTGACCCACGTCGGAGGTCACGTACGCATCG
>JACQEQ010000277.1 GCA_016200445.1 Gammaproteobacteria bacterium
TTGCAAAATCTTGAACTGCGCCAGCCACGCATTGAGCTGCGGCAGCAGGGCTGTCACGACCGTGCTCTTGTCGCGAATGTACAGGCGGAATTTCTTGCCGGTTTTGTAGGCGCTTTCCAGCACCACTTCAGTTACCGAACCGCCGTTGTCGGCGTGGCCGTAAATGAATTGCGATCCGAACGGGACTTCGATGTAGGTGAGTTTCGATTTGAATTCCTTTTCCCCCATCGACTTGACCAGAGCGGGCAGTTTTTTTACCAGTGCTTTGGCGTCTTCTTTCAGCTTGTGATTTTCGCTCACCGGGTCGAAGTCGTAACCGCTGACGATCCCCATATTCACGGTGACATCACCGTCTTGCGTATGCCAGACGTCGCTGCGTTGGGAGGAAGTTTCGTTAATGAGCCATTGGTTGCCGCCGCCTGGTTTCTCTGGCTGATAAATCTCGAAACTAAAGTACGCCGTGTAGAAGCGCCGGGTTAGCGGCTTGCTGCCTGCGAGTGTGGATTGCGGTGTGGCGGTGTCGCGTTTGAGGGTGGTGAGAAAATGTTCGTATTGCGGTTCGAATTGCGGATAGCTCTCGACGAAATATTGCACGCGGCGCACGGCCCGTGTAGTGACGATGTGGCTCGCCGAGACTGGCATGAAATAGAACATCTGCCGGTAGCGGTCGTCATAGTCATCATTTCCCGCCGCTCCCGAAAAGTCTTTCGCACCCTGCGTTTCGAACGCCAACATATACGGCGCGCTGAATACGTTGCCTTTTTCGTCCAGCACAGTAGGTATAGTCTGCGACTCCACAGCTGTGCGCGACAAAAGTTGGAATTTCGATTTTGGCTCGGAGTGGCGGGTGATCCAACGGTCAGCCAGCGTTACAGTTGAGGTCGGGGTATCGAAGGACATGGAAGTGACATACACCATAACACCAGGCTCAGGGCGCTTGTTGACACCACCGACGCTAAGCACATCAAGGGGGTAGGTTTCCGACTTAATAGTTGTAACGACCGGTGGCGCTGGAATCAACACATCATCCATCCCGGTATAACCAGATGGAGATTGCGGCGGCGACTGCAATTGTGTGGGTGCAGACATACAGGCTCCTGAAAGCAGCGAAACGACAAAGAGAATGAAAATGTGGGCGCGGGTCATGACTCCTCCACACGCACAGCAGATACAGCGGGATTTGACACATATAGCCAGTCTTGATTTTTGGGACGCAGCGGCTCAACCAACTTTGTAATGGCATCTTTGGTTTGTACGATGGCCTCTGGGTGCTTGCAGATGTCAGCATGCACTACGTGGCCCTTGGTAATCACTGGACCGGCCGGTGACGCACCGTTTGCGACCAACGATTCCTGGCTGGTGAGCGGCACGGTGCCGTCACCTTCCTTCGTGCGTTCGTACGGGCAATCCAGTACCGCGTTGCCATTTTTATCGGTGTTCAAAAGCAACCGCACATGCGTCACGGTGTTCGCACCATTGGAGCGGATCACATAGGTGTTGGGATGGTATTTCAAGCCCAGCGCGGCGTGAAAGGCTTGAGCTGTGTGCAGGAATTTTTCAAATTTCGCGTACCAATCTTCGGCAACTTTCCACTCCCCATCTGTCATCCCAGCATGCGGCCGCAACCGCATATTATCCTGATGCCACGGCGTCTCTTCAGGCAGGTGCAGTTTGGCATCCGGCGGAATCGCGCTGCGATCTTGCACTTGTGGTAACGGGATATCGTACCAACGCGGTTCCGGAGTTTTGCTGAACATGTCGTAGCGCTTGTGACTGATCAAGCCCACTTTGTCGTTCAGATAAGCGTCGTAGATGTTACCGGGGCAGCTCGACAATAAGGCGGCGGGCGCACTCAACCAGCCGCCATCAGTTGCGCCTGCCTGCGTTACATGGTCGTTGGTCGGCAACAGACTCAAGGCACCCGCCATCGGCCCCGCCATGCGCGTGAAATGATACGACGTGGTCCCTAAGATTTCGGCGAATACGTTGTCGGGCAATTTCGTCAGTTTGTACCACGGCTCGCGCTCGGGTCGGGAACCGCCGATGAATCGTCGGTACAGCACCGGCGCGCCGGTGGTGGGTTGGTTCAGATGCACGATGCCTTGTATGTTTGCGTTGGCGCCGAGCACTTCGCTGGCGTAACGCGCAATCAGGCTACCTTGGCTATGCGTCACGACCAGCGCCTTGTGTGTACCCGCTTCGTAATGCACGCCCTTCGTTCCAAGTTCAGGGTAGTCGGTGATCGCCTGAATGCGGTCGATCTGTGTTTTCAAATGTTCGGCGGCCTTGCTCAGGTCGTTACGCCAGTCGGTGCCGACCGCGTAGGCGACGTAAATGAAATGCTCATCGTCAATCGCCTCGATCGCTTCGAACAGTGGCACGTAGTCGCTGAGCACACCGAACCAGCCGCGTGTTTTGCGGCGTTGGTATTCCTGTTCGGCAGCGACGTCTTCGTCGGCATTCGGTCCGGCGTCGTGCAGGCGGCGCTGGAAATGTTCGCTGGCCTTGATGGCTTTGAGCACATCTGCTTTCGCGTCAGGATCATGCCCAGTCATCACGGTGGCGCCGGGGTGGTGCAGCCGCTGGGTTTTGTCGTTGATCTCTGCATCGGTCCAGTCGCGCTGCACGAAGGCAGAGAGCAGGCTTTTGGCATACGCCTTGGTGATGGCTTTCGTGTCGTCGGGGTCCCAGACATACACGCCCAGGTCGCTGCTGCTGAGATTTTCTTCGCGCGAGCCAAAGATCCCGGCCACGTAGGGCACCGGAACTACGGTCTTCTTGGCTGGGCGATCCACCAGATACACCACCGGCACGCGTTCTTCACGCCAGTTGGACAGGGGGTCGCGTGCCTCTGGGTCGTCGTTGCGCAACGCGTCGGCGACCGGACCAACAGCTCCCGCTGTAGCGCTGAACCCAGAGCCATAGCTTGACAGATCGACGGGTTGCAGAAACTGTTTGCGCAGGTTGTCGTCTACGGGGATGGCTGCGGCGTCTTTCTTTACCACGGCGGTGAAGCGCGGGTCGGCTGGGTTGATCCCACCCAACTTCATCAGTGCCGCCCAAGTGAACGGTCGGCGCGAGTACACCATTGCGACTTTTTGTTCTTCGCCCGCCAGTAGATAGGGCACGACGATCTGGTTGGTGCTCAAGCCGCGTGCGGTACGTTGATCTCCGACACCATCGGCGGCGCCCAGGTCGACGTCGCGCAGTGTGCCCTGGGTGTTGACGACCTGGAGTTCGCGAAACAGAAAGCCGTTGATGAACACATACATCCACCCGTGCGCGGGACGTGTAGCCTCGCTGCGCGAGTTCTTGGCGGCGTCGTTGTGCCGCAGCGGCAACACCGGCACCAGCACGGTGGGCCAACGGGCTTGTTGTGCGTCTTGGTCGACCGGTTGTATGGATTCGATCAAGTGCAGGCGCATCGGTGCGCCGCCTTGCATGTTGATTTGATACCAAAGACTGAACGGGGTGTTAGGCAGGCCCTTCAGCGCAGATTCGAGGCGATGGCTGTCAGTGCCGTGGGCGTGCGACGGCAGCATGCGTAATGCGTTGGGGGAATCTTGCGGGCTGATCGCCAGTGCGCCAGCGAGACTGTCTGCGCTTTGTCCGGCGATTTCCAACGCGATTTTGTAACGCGGTTCCGGCGGCTTGGGTTCGGGCCGGGGGTTTTCGCGGCGCGGTGGAATGTAAGGCTGGCCGGAGAACGAGGGCCGGGCGAGCTCGGTGGGTTGTAGCCCGCTCACTGCCACGGGTGCAGGTCGCAATATGCCAGTTTGTAATGCATGGGTGGTTTGGCTGCGCAAACCGGTAGAATCCGCCAATGCAAAAATGCCCTGTGCGATCAGTGCCTGACGGATTTGTTCGCGTGCGGAAATGGCTTGAAAATAGGGTTCGAGGAAGGCATGGATCGCCGCTTCGTCTGCAAACTGCACTGGCGGGTGTAACAGCGGTTCGCGTGCGCCGTACAGTGCGTAGGTTGTGCCGACCGGCCCCCCGTGTAGTACGTGCATCCTTCATCGTCCTTTTAACAGCAGTAAATCAATCGCACATAGAGACTTCTAACATTTATATTTATTTCGTTTAGAAATAGCTTCCTGATTGCAATCTCGAAGGGGATTTTATACTCGCTAGAATTCGTTCTCACGCTCAGCTACAACCCCGCCTGCGCCAGCCCTGTCATCAAGGCGTAAAAAAACTTCCCCCGTAAGATTCGTAGTTTATTGTGTTAGCGAGTACCACTGTGTCGGTGCCATCGGCATTGACACTGTAGAGATCGGGCTCGGAATTGTTCACGATCCTTTCGTAAATGACTCGTCCACTGGGAGTAATCCCATTGAAAAACTCAGAGTCTGTTGAATTGGCGAGCACCGTCCTCCCCGTACCGTCGGCGTTGACGCTGTAGAGGTCGTATTGCGTGCCACCGACATAGCTCCCGTAAATCACTTGTCCACTGTGGGTGATGCCGCTGAAAAATTCATGGTCTGTCGAGTTAGCAAGGGCTACGGTACCGGTGCCGTCGGTATTGACACTGTAGATATCTGATTGGTTGCCTTGGTTGCCAACGACCCTCTGGTAAATCAACCGCCCACTGGTTGTGATGCGGATAAAGGTCTCGCTGTCCTTAGAATTGGCGAGCGCCACGACCCCTGTACCATCGGCGTTAATGCTATAGAGATCGTATTGGCTGTCACCGACATATCTCTGGAAAATCACTCGTCCATCGGGCGCGATGCTGCTGAAATCATCGTTGTCCACTGAGCTGGCAAGCGCCACGGTACCTGTGCCATCGACATTGACACTGTAGAGATCGGATCGGCCGAGGATATACCTCTGGTAAATCACCCGCCCGCTTGTGGTAATGCCGCTGAAGCGAGCATCGTCCGTCGAGTTGGTAAGGGCCAGGTTGCCGTTACCGTCGGCGTTGATGATATAGAGCTCGGATTGGCCGCCGCCGAGCACCTTGGTGTAGATTATCTGACCGTTGGACGTAATACAGCCGAAGTATTCGTTCCCCGTCGAGTTGCCAAGAGCAACGGCCCCAGTTCCGTCAGTCTTGACGCTGTAGAGATCAAATTGAGCACCGCCGACTACACTCTGGTAAATCACCCGCCCGCCTGTTGTGATGCCACTGAAGCGATCATCGTCCGGCGAGTTAGTGAGTGCCACGATGCTAGTGCCATCGTCGTTGACGCTGTACAGGTCATATTGCCTCGCATAAATCACCTGCCCACTGGAAGTGAAGCCGTTGAAAGTCTCGTTATCCACCGAGTTGGCGAGAGCCACCATACCGGTACCGTCGGCCTTGACGCTGTAGAGATCGTGCTGCATACCACCGACAGTCCGCTCGTATATCACTCGCCCGCTAGGACTGACTCCGTTGAAGTGCTCGTTATCCGCCGAGTTGGCGATAACCACCACGCCGCTACCATTGTCCTTGATGAGAAATAGATCGTCGTTTCCCATGCCAACTGTCCGTGCAAATACGACATTTGCGGGTATGGAAGTGGAAACAGGCATGGGCGTAGGAATTTGAGACGGATCTGGAACTTGGGATGAAACGCTCCTAGCACCATCCGCGCAAGCGGCAAGCGCAGCAGAAGAACACAGAAGAAAAACAATTTGAAACAGCCGTGCGTACATGCAATGCCCCCCAACTAAACTGCACCGTAAACTATCGTTACTTAAAAAGTGATTAACCATCCCGCGCGCAACGCAACCCAACATCATCGCTTTCCATTTCCGGTTCCGCGTATTGGCGTGTCGAGGCGCGGTAAAAATAGCTGATGCCGTAGTGCCCGACGCCGCCGCTGCCGCCGCGAATGACCTTGTTTTTTTTGCCGAACTCTTTGCTGCGGTAGTCGGAGCCGGGATAGGCGTCGTACCAGTCCTGTACCCATTCCCAGGCGTTGCCTGCCATGTCGTGTGCGCCGTACGGTGATTTGCTGAGCGGATACGAACCGACTGGCGCGATGCCTTCTTCGTATTTACCGTCTTCGCCGGTGCCGACGATTTTTGGGTTCCACTCGTTGCCCCATGGAAACTCCTGGCCGTTGGTGCCGCGCGCGGCTTTTTCCCACTCGGCTTCGCTAGGCAGGCGCGCGCTGCGCCACACGCAGAAACCATAGGCTTCCACCCAGCTCATGCCGCCTGCGGGCATGGCGTCTTGCGCCTGCTGCAACTTCTGCAATTCGTCGAGCAATGCTTCTTTGCTCATGCCGCGCGTGTCCTTGTCGAGCTTGAAGACATCGGTCGCCAATGTGCGCAGTGCTTCGACGGGTTTGCTTTGCAATTGATCCGGTGTGTATCCGTAGCCGTTTTCGGTCCACATCAGCAACGGTTTGCGGCCCGTGCTTTGCACGAAGGTCTTGTACTGCTGGTTACTGACTTCAAACGTGTCGATGTAAAAACCCGGCACGGATATTTTCTGTTGCGGGCGCTCGTCGACAAATAATGGAGCAGCGAAACCGTAACGCTGCTGCAAGCCTTCGTTGTCTACCGCGTTGCTGCCGCGAATAAAGTCGCCACCAGGCACCAATACCATCGGTACATTCAGCGCCGGGCTAGGTGCAGCGGTGTGTGCGGCATCTTTGCCACAGGCGGTTAACGCAGACACGCCGAAAATTACTACGCCAATAAATCGCATTACGCCTCCTGGCCACACAATAAAATCATTTCGCATCCTTCGCGCAACGAAATCCAAAACTGTCGTTCTTGGTGCGCACGGCGAAAAATGCGCGGTTGAACGCCGGCGCAGAAACACCGCACTGATAAAAAGAACAGTCGAACCATGAACCGCCCTTCAAAGTTTTATAACGCTCGCCGTAATTTTCCGACGCCACTTTATTACCGGGATACGGCTGATACCACGAGTCGGTCCACTCCCACACATTGCCCGACAGATCGTACACACCATACGGGCTCTTGCCTGCTTCGAACGCACCCACCGGCGTGGTGTCGCCGAACGCAGCGAGTTCTTTCCAAAGCCCGGGCACGTTGGCTTTGTGCGGATCGAATTCATTGCCCCAGGGGAACGTACGGCCGTCAGTGCCGCGCGCGGCTTTCTCCCATTCCTGGTCGGTGGGTAAGCGCTTGCCCGCCCACGCACAGTAGTCGTGCGCGTCTTCCCAGCTGACGTTGATCACCGGGTGATCGACCTTGCCTTCCGGATAGGTGCGATTTTTAAAATGAAGCGGCGAGCGCCGTTCGGTCGCCTTGATGAATTGCTCGTATTGCAAATTGGTGACTTCATATTTGTCGATATAAAATGCAGCAAGCTTGACTTTATGTTGCGGACCTTCGTCGGCCAGGCGCGTGTCGGTTCCCATGATGAATTCGCCCGCAGGCACCAACACCATCGGGTTCGGCTCGCTACCGATACGCGAATCGTTGTACAACAACGGCACACTCATGCCCAACACGGCTGGAACTCTGCCGGGTACGGCGGCTTTCGGTAAAGCCGGCACGGCATTTTGCGCGGCAACACGAATCTGCCCGGCACTGTGGCATTGGGTGCAACCCTGCGCAACCTCGACGGGTAGCTGGTTATGACAGTTAACGCACTCCGGATTCCCCTGTGCCACCGAGGCAGCGCTCACCCATATCAGCATCAGCAGTAGCAAAAAGCCCCACTTCACTGAACAATAATCGCGACATTGAGCGCAGGCAGAATGGCGGTCAGCGGTCCTGGGGCGAGCTTGGGTCGTCACATCGGTCTCGTATCATCCAAAATAGCGGGCTGGGCGTAGAGTTGCGTATATTACACAGAGCGTGAAAACGAAACACCGAGAGGCACGATGAAAACCGAAGATCTCCGCGCACTACAAGCACCGCTCAAAGAGAGCTATCGCCAAACGCCAGACGCAGCACTGATTACGTTGAAGGCCGAAGGACGGCTGGGCGAAGGCGTTACCTGCACCATTGAAACCGGTCAGGCGCTGGTTAAAGCCGGGCTGCATCCTGCCACCGGGGGAAATGGGCTGTCGGCCTGTTCCGGCAACATGTTGCTGGAAGCGCTCGCCGGATGTGCGGGCGTCACCTTGAGTGCGGTGGCAACGGCCTTGGGAATTGAAATTCGCGAAGGCGTAGTTCGCGCGGAAGGCGACTTGGATTTTCGCGGCACGTTGGGTGTCGTCAAGGACGTACCCGTCGGCTTTCAGCGCATCCGGCTGACATTTGATTTAGCCACCGATGCAACAGCCGAACAACTCGCCACGCTGGTGCGCTTGACCGAGCGTTACTGCGTCGTCTATCAAACGCTGCGCCAACCGCCGGAAATCCACGTGTCGCAGCGTACGACATGAGTGCCGAACAGATTGCCGCGTCGCTTGCGCAACAAGGCTTCTGCATCACGCCGGATTTTGTCGACAACCGCACGCTCACCACGCTTGCGGCAGAAGCCGAACAACGCTGGACACAACAAGAATTTCGCACTGCACGTATCGGCACCGGCACTCACCTGCACACTGCCGCCGCGATTCGCGGCGATGCGATTCTGTGGCTAGATCACGGCGCACTCACCGCCGCACAAGCCGTTTATGCCGCTCAGTTAGAGCAGCTGCGCCAAACCTTGAATGGCACATTATTCCTCGGCGCCTTCGATCTCGAATTGCACTTCGCGCGCTACCCGGCCGGCGCGTATTACAGCAAACACCTCGACCGGCATGCGGGTACTCAAGCGCGTTTGGTGTCGTGCATTTTGTATTTGAATCAGGGCTGGCAAAGCGGAGACGGCGGCGAACTGCGTATTTACACTGCAGGAGACGATAGCGCGAGCTATGCGGATATTACGCCGCACGGCGGCACACTGGTCACTTTTTTAAGCGGCGACTTTTATCACGAAGTATTACCCGCGCGCCGGCCACGCCTAAGCATCACCGGCTGGATGCGCGCGCGGAATCAACACTATTTGCCGTAACGTAGACGCGTGCCGTGCAGCAACGACATGGTGATTTCTTCTGCCGATAACTCTTTAGGAAACAAGCAGCCGGATATTTTCGCGCCATTGATGCTTGCGCCATCAAGCTTGGTCTTCGAAAAGTCAATACCGCGTAAGTCGGACTGCCGGAAATAACAGTTGCTCATATCCAGGCCGCTCGCATCCATACCGCGCAAGTCCAAACCACGCATATCGGTATCGACTAAATTGGGTACCTTGCCGCCCGCTTTATTGGTGTTGAATTCCTTGATTTTGCTTTCGCGCAAAAACAGATACATGGTGTCTTTACAATCCACCGGTTTCTTCAACATGACGCGTTACCTCCGAATTCACTCTCTTGTTAGTATTGTCGCCCGGAATAGGTCGTCACTTGAGCGGCTTTCATTAGAAGCATAGTCGTTACGAGCTTAATCTCCACTTCATTTGCATGCCTAATCTTGCGGCTTGATGCGCATATTCAACAGCGCTTCACTATCTTCAAGAGTGGGTACTGGACTACACTTTTCCGCCTAGACCTTCTTGAACATCGCACATGACAAACCTGTTAGATTTTCCTGAAATCCAATCGGCTGTGCTCCCGTTTTTAATCGCCGTGTTGATTGGTGCGGCATCAGCACGATTTGGTCTGGCGAAGTGCGGCATCGGCATGATTGCCGGATTCATCGTCACCGTGTTGTTCGTCAACGGCATCTCGCTCCAACCGCTGACCGCAGCGCGGAAAATTATTTTGCTGGGGATTGCAGCTGCAATTATCGGCGCGGTAGCGGATCATCGCGACGCGCACTGGCCGGGGCGTCCACTTTATTTTGCCATGCTCAGTGTGCTGGCCAGTGCGTGGGTTTTAGGGCTCGCATTGTCGCGTAAAAACGGCCTTGAGATGCTGGCGGCAGGCCTTGGCATTATGGTCTATACCGCCTGGATTACTTATTGGATCGACCGCCTGCACGATAACGAGTTGCGCGCCACCAGTATTACGGTCGGCTTGGGCGTGGGCACCGGGCTTGCGGCGATTATCGGTTCCTCTGCGTTGTTCGGGCAGCTGGCGATCTCGATCGGCGCCAGCGGCGGCGCGGTGATGTTGCTGGGACTGTTGCTTAAGAACAATAAACCCGGGAGTGTGTTCACACTGCCGGCCGGCGTGTTACTCGGCATCATCGGCTGCACCACGGTCGCTTTCGCCGAACTTCCTTGGACTGTGCTGGTCGTACTAGGTCTGATTCCATTAGCGGCGCGCTATACCCCGATCGAAGAAGTTTGGCCGCGCTGGATACAGGCTGCGATCTTGACAATTTCAACCCTGGTGTGTGCCGGCATCGCGCTGGCTTACGCTTGGTATATGGCAGGTAGTAGTTCTTATTCATAACAGGAGAGTCTTTCATGCGTAAATTGATCTTGGCAGCCGCAGTCATTGCACTTCCCGTCAGCGCGGCTTTGGCCGACAGCTACACCATCGATCCGGAACATACCTTCCCGCACTTCGCGATCAGTCATCTTGGTTTTTCTACCATGCATGGCCGCTTCGACAAAAGCAGCGGCAAACTCAACATCGACATGGCGAAGAAAACCGCTTCGGTCGAGATCGTCATCGATGCGACTTCCGTCGATACCGCGCACGTCAAACGCGATCAGCATTTAAAATCGCCGGATTTTTTCAACGCTGCGGAATTTCCTGAGATTAAATTCAAGTCCACCAAAGTCACCTTTACGGGCGATAAAGTCACCTCGGTCGACGGCGATCTGACCATCATGAAGACCACCAAACCCGTGACGCTCACCGTGACCAGCATGCTCTGCGCGGTGCATGCCATGAGCAAGAAAAACGTGTGCGGCTTCGATGCGAACACCAAAATCAAGCGCTCCGATTTCGGTGTTAACTACGCGCTGCCCGCGATCGGCGATGAAGTGGCACTGACTTTAGAAGTGGAAGCCATCAAAGACTAACAGCCTGTACCCTGCAACGGCAGACGGAAGCAGCTTCCGTCTGCCGTTTTTCATGCCGGGTTGTCAATCTCGACATATTCATGCCGCAGCCCAAAACGTTGCGCCAGATGCGCGCCGAGCGCCTGTACGCCATAACGTTCCGTCGCGTGATGCCCGGCAGCAAAAAAATGCAGCCCGGTTTCGCGCGCGATATGCACCGTGTACTCCGAAACTTCACCGGTGAGATAGGCGTCGACGCCCAACGCCGCCGCGCGGTCGATGTAGCCTTGTGCACCGCCACTACACCAGGCAATGGTTTTTAGCTGCGCCGCCGCACCTGCAACATGCAACGGCGTGCGTCCTAATGCGCGTTCGATGTGCTCAGCAAATTCTTCACCGCTTCGAGGTTGCGCCAAAGCGCCCATCAACCCCAGTTTGGGTCCGCTTTCGGTATCGAACGCACCGGTAATATTTATGTCAAGCATCTGCGCCAAGCGCGCGTTGTTGCCTAACTCCGGATGCGCGTCCAACGGTAAGTGATAAGCAATCAGGCTCACATCGGCGCTTAGCAAACGCTGCAAACGCTGCTTCTTATAGCCAACGATGCGGGCATCTTCGCCTTTCCAAAAATAGCCGTGATGCACCAAAATCGCGTCGGCCTTCAGCGCTAATGCAGCATCCAGCAAACGTGCGCTCGCGCTGACACCGCTGACCAGCGTATGCACCTGCGGGCGCCCCTCCACTTGCAAACCGTTCGGGCAGTAATCCTTGAAGGCGCCGACGTTGAGCAATGTGTCGGTATAACTCACCAAGTCGTTCAATGTGGCCATGCGAAATTTCCTGTGCTGCGTTATAGTTACGCGAGTTTACCGGTCAATTCATAGCCTTCGAATGCAACTGCGTCCTTTAATCAAATTTTTTGTCACCTACGCCATCATCGGTTTAGCCGCCGCGTGGATGGTGGTGATGTTGTTTCCGAATTTGTTGAATTCCAATCACTCGGTGGTTGAAATCAAACAAGGCACCGTACCGGCCGGTAGCTCGATGACGGGCGTGGTGTCGTATGCCGATGCCGTGGATCTGGCCGCGCCTGCTGTGGTCAACATCTACACCACCAAAATTATTCAGCAAAGACCCAACCCCTTATTAGATGATCCGCTATTCCGGCGCTTCTTCGGCGACGTTACCGTACCGCGTCAGCGTTTGCAAAATAGCCTGGGGTCGGGCGTGATCGTCAGCTCGCAGGGCTACATTCTCACCAACAACCACGTCACGGCGGGCGCTGATGAAGTATTGATCGCGATGAACGACGGTCGCAGCGCGCAAGCCACGCTGGTCGGCAACGACCCGGAAAGCGATCTCGCGGTATTGCATATCGATTTACCGAATTTACCCACTATCACCATCAACCCGGCCGACCGCCTACGTGTTGGCGACGTGGTTCTGGCCATCGGCAATCCGTTCGGCGTCGGCCAAGCGGTATCGCAAGGCATCGTCAGCGCAACCCGCCGCAATCAGCTGGGCATCAACACCTTCGAAGATTTTATCCAAACCGACGCGGCGATTAACCCGGGCAATTCCGGCGGCGCGCTTACCAATGCTTACGGCCAACTGGTCGGCATCAACACCGCGATCTACTCGCGCTCCGGCGGTTCGCAAGGCATCGGCTTTGCGATTCCGATGAGCATTGCGAAAAAAGTCATGGAAGAAATCATCAGCTACGGCCACGCCGTGCGCGGCTGGCTCGGCATCGAACCTCAAGACCTGACCCCGCATCTGGCGGAATCGTTCGGCTTGAAAGACGTTACCGGCGTGATCGTCGCTGGCGTATTGTCCGGCGGACCGGCCGATCGGGCCGGAATACGGCGCGGCGACATCATCACCCACATCGCAGGCCATGCCGTCGAAGACGGACAATCCGCGTTGAGCATCATCTCCACCACCGCGCCAGGCACCAGCGTCGAAATCCGCATGATCCGCAACGGCACCGCCACTGCGAAAAATGCCGTGGTCGCGCAACGGCCGGTGCCGGAGCGCTAACCAAACACACGGTATTGCAGCCGCAGTAATTCCTAACGTTGTTCCGCTTCCGGCGGATTCAATATCACGCCGCTGTCAGACTAAAATAAAACGTGGCGCCTTGATTGATCATGGACTCGGCGCGAATCGTAGCGCCATGGCGCTGGAGAATACGTTTAACAGTTGCAAGACCTATTCCGGTTCCCGGATATTTCGTATTGCCGTGGAGTCTCTGGAAAGGCTGAAATAATTTGCCGGCATAGGCCATTTCAAATCCGACCCCATTGTCGCGCACAAAAAATTCCGATATTCCGTTTGCCTCGCGGCGGCCAAACTCGATGCGTGGATGTATGCATTCGGAAGTGTATTTCCAGGCGTTGGCGAATAAATTTTGCACAACAATTTTCAGCAACCCCGGGTCGCCCAAGACTTGCAGATTAGGCTCAATCTGGGTGTCAACCTGCCGATCAGGTTCTGCTTTCTGAAGCTCAAGAATTACTTCCTGCGCGAGTTTGCCCAGATCTACCGAACTGAATTTCAGCGTTACTTTTGATAAGCGCGCTAAGTTAATCAGATCCAGGGTGAGTTGATCCATCCGGCGCGCAGCCTCAAAGATTCGCTGCACTAATTTACTCACCTCATCACTCACACCCGCTAAATAATCCTCCATCAGCACCTGACTATAGCCAGTGATAGCGCGCAACGGTGCACGCAAGTCATGTGATACCGAGTAGCTAAATGCGTCGAGCTCGCGATTGATCTCTACGAGTTCTTTGGTTTTACGCCGCAGTTCGAGCAACTTCAAAACGTGGGTTCGTAACACCATTAACGCGCGCGCTTGCTGCTCCGTGAGTTCACGCGGCACCTGATCGATGACACATAGCGTACCCAGGCCATAACCATCCTGTGTAAATAGTGGTGCGCCTGCATAAAACCGGATATTCGGCGCGCCTGTGACCAGCGGATTATCAGCAAAGCGTTCGTCCTGCAGTGTGTCCGGCACCTGAAACAAACCCGGTTGCAAAATAGCATGCGCGCAAAATGCCACGCTCCGCGCGGTTTCGGTTTTGGCAAGTCCGATATGTGCTTTAAACCATTGGCGTGACTGATCAATCAAACTAACAAGCGCTATGGGAGCACCACAAATATTTGCCGCAAGTTCCGCTAGCTCATCAAATACATCTTCTTGTTCGGTATCCAGGATGTCGTAGCTGCGCAGGCAAACTAAACGCTGAGCTTCATCAGGTGGAAATTCAGGTGTTTGCATTTGTTGGCTTCCTAGAACATCGCGCGGCTTGACATTTACGGAATGTACGACTCGGAAAGCATAATTACAATGCGAATTAACATAGAAATCCGGCATTAATGCCCGCAACACTAACTCGCTCCTACG
>JACQEQ010000241.1 GCA_016200445.1 Gammaproteobacteria bacterium
GATGCAAGCAGCACCACGTCGGCAGCAGCCATCACGTCGTGGGATTGGCCATCCACCAGCATCAATGGTAATTCACCCTGATGTTGCGCCAGAATCTCGTGAAATAGCGCGCGCGTTTTAGCGCTGGCCATCGGCGTGATGAAACGTGCATCGGGCCGGCGTTGCTGGATCCAGGCCGCCGTGCGCACGAACTCCGGTCCGAGATTTTGCACTTCCATGCGACGGCTGCCGGGCAAGATGGCGATCAGGTCGCCTTCGGGCGCAAGCCCGAGTTTCACGCGCGCCGCGCGCTTGTCATTTTCCAACGGGATCATGTCCGCGAGCGGATGACCCACATAGCGTGCCGCGACGCTGTGCTGCGCATAGAATTGTTTTTCAAACGGAAACAGGCACAACACCAAATCGGTCGAACGGGCGATTTTTTTTACACGGTACTTGCGCCACGCCCACACCGACGGGCTGACGAAATGCACCGCAGGAATACCGCGTGCCTTGAGTTTGCGCTCCAAACCGAGATTGAAATCCGGCGCATCGACACCGATGAATACATCCGGCGGATTAGCGATGAAGTGACGTGCCACATCGCGACGAATACCTAGCAATTCGCGTAAACGGCCTAACACTTCGGTAAGTCCCATCACCGCGAGCTTTTCACTCGGGTAAAGCGCCCGGCAACCCTGTTGCTGCATGCGCGGCCCAGCGATGCCTTCGAATTCAACACCTGGCGCCCGCGCCTGGATCGCCTGCATCAGACTTGCAGCCAGCAAATCACCCGAGGCTTCGCCGGCGACGATACCGATGCGTAAAGGAGTCATTTCACTGCGGTAGTTTTCATATGCGGGTGGTATTTTAGTGTAGTGGGCCGCGTTAAGCGAAACATAAAAACGTGTCTTTTTGCGCCCGGCTTCACTGCAACGCCTCGCACTAGTCAAACGATTGCTGCGGTTTGCGCCTCGCTTGGCGCAAGCATCCAGCACTTGTACTGGTTTCACTTAACGTGACTCACTACACTAGCGCGCACTCAGGAAATCACGATGGAAAAACTTATTTCGTTCACCTTGGAATCGTTGCTGCTACCGCCCGGCGGCTTGTTGCTATTGCTGATAACGGGGTTACTGCTGCTTAAATTCAACCGCCGCAGCGGGTATACCGTCCTGGTCGCGGGTGTCGTGATGTTTTACTTATTCAGTGCGCCCTTTGTTTCGTCGGCACTGATGGGACAGTTGGAAACATCAGCGGCGCTCCCCCCTAGCGGCGACCTGCATCCCGATCCGCATGCCGCGATTGTGATTCTTGCCGGCGGCCGGCATAAAAATGCACCCGAATATGGCGGCGATACAATGTCGGCGATCACCTTAGAGCGTGTGCGCTATGGCGCGCGCCTCGCGCATCGCATTCATCTGCCGGTGCTGGTCACCGGCGGCACGGTGTGGACTCAGCGCATCTCGGAAGGGGCGCTGATGAAAATTTCACTGGAGGAAGATCTCAACACACCGGTACGCTGGGTTGAAGGACAAAGCCGTACCACCTGGGAAAACGCGCGCTATACAAAAGATATCCTCGCCAAAGAAGGCATCACCCGCATTTACTTGGTTACCCATGCCTGGCACATGCCGCGTTCGGAATTCGCGTTCCGCCATTTCGGCTTCGAGATCATTCCGGCGCCTACCTCGTTCAGCAACACCTCCGAACTTGATCCCGATACCTTCACCTGGTTTCCTGAGGCCCGTGCGTTACGCGACAGTTATTTTGCGCTGCATGAAAGGCTGGGATTACTGTGGTATCGCGTGAAGGCGGCACAGGAGTAATGCGGTCGTTGGTTGACTTGCAGGCGCGTCGGCCTAACGGACAATTCCACGCGTGCTTTTTTCCAGAAACTCGACCAAAGCGGCTATTTCCGGCGTCTCGTTAGCCGTGATCTTGAGTTGTTCAACGGCTTGCGCCAAAGTGAGCTTAGAGCGGTAAATCACTTTGTAAGCGCGGCGCAATGCCTGCAATGTGTCTGCTGAAAACCCCCGGCGCTTTAATCCTTCGACGTTCAAACCATGCGGTTTGGCCATGTGCCCGGAGACCATCACGTATGGCGGGACGTCCATCGAGATGACGCTGTTCATCGCAGTAAAGCAATGCGCGCCGATGTGACAGAACTGATGCACCAGAGTAAATCCGCCTAGGATGGCATGGTCGTGCACGTGCACGTGACCCGCCAGCGACGCGCTGTTGGCAAAAATAACCTGATTGCCGATCTGACAGTCATGCGCGATGTGCACGTAGGCCATGATCCAATTATCGTTGCCCACGCGCGTGACGCCGGCGTCTTGCACCGTGCCGCGGCTGATGGTGACGAACTCGCGGATGACATTGCGATCACCGATTTCCAGCCGCGTGGGCTCGCCCGCGTATTTCTTATCTTGCGGCGCTTCGCCCACCGACGCGAACTGGAAAATTTTATTGTCGCGGCCAATGCGGGCCGGGCCATTAATGACAACATGCGGCCCGATCCAGCAACCTGCACCGATTTCGACATCGGCGCCGATAATGGAATACGGCCCCACGCTTACGCCGGGCGCAAGCCGCGTGGAGGAATGAACTACAGCTCGGGGATCGATCACAGCAGTCATTTGGAAATTATTCTTTTTCTGCGCACATCAGTTCGGCACTGGCGACGATTTTGCCGTCAACCTTGGCACGCGCGTCCACTTTCCAAATATTGCGCACCGCCTGTTTGAATTCGACTTCGATAACGAGCTGATCGCCGGGCACCACCGGCCGCTTGAAACGTGCCGAATCGATACCGACCAAATAGTAAATATTTTGCCGGCCGTTGCGCGTCTGGAACGCGAGCACACCGGTGGCTTGCGCCATCGCTTCGAGAATCAACACACCCGGCATCACCGGCAGCTGAGGGAAGTGACCCTGGAAATGCGGCTCGTTGATGGTGACGTTCTTGATCGCCGTCAGTGACTTGCCCGGATCGCACTGCACGATCCGATCGATCAGCAAAAATGGATACCGGTGCGGCAGGTGTTCCATGATGGCCTGGATGTCCATTATTGTTTCCACAAGTCACCTTTTGTTAGGTCGTTCGCCGATCCCCAGGCAGACATGAAACCGCACCGCGATTCGCTCCGCATCATTACAACGGCCTGCAATTTCATTGGTTATCCTTTTGGTGTAACGAATGATTGAGCTGTTCGAGTTGTGCTTCCAGTTGTTTAATGCGCCGCCACATTTCGTCAAGCTGTTTGAAGCGCGCGAAGTTCTTGTGCCAGTGCGAATTCGGTTCCAGCGGCGTGCCGGAGGAATACACCCCCGCCGCACTAATCGACTGCGTGACCATGGACATGCCGGTAATTTGCACGTGATCGGCAATCTCCAAATGACCAACGATTCCAACCGTACCGCCGATCCCGCAATACTTGCCTATTTTGGTGCTGCCCGCAACGGCGGTACAGGCTGCAATTGCAGTGTGCGCGCCGATATGCACGTTATGCCCGATCTGGATTAAATTGTCGAGCTTGACGCCGTCTTCGATAACGGTATCTTCGAGCGCACCGCAATCGATGGTGGTATTCGCACCGATCTCCACATCGTCGCCGATGCGCACACTGCCAAGTTGCGGCACTTTAATCCATATGCCGTTGTCGTTGGCCAGGCCAAAACCATCTGCGCCAATGACCACGCCAGGATGAATTAACACGCGCTGACCGATCTGCGTCCCGTGCCAGAGCGTGATATTTGCTTCCAGCCGGCCGTCGGCTCCGATAGCCACATTACGGCCCAGCACACACCCGGCACCGATCCACACGTCATTACCCAATACCGCGCCTTCGCCGATCACACTGTGCGGGCCGATCGTGACGCGTGCGCCTAGACGCGCACTGGCGCTCACCACCGCAGAGGGGTGCACACCGTTATCGCACACCAAGCTACCAACGAAAAGATTGGCGATGCGCGCATACGCAACGTACGGGTTCGTGACAATTAATGCGTTACTCGGACACTCGGCCGCATAATCTTCGGCCACAATCACCGCCGACGCCTGAGTGGTCTGCAAAAATTTGCGGTAGCGGGAATTGGCAAGAAAGCTGATCTGCCCGCCCTGCGCGGATTGCAAGGTGCTGATGCCGGAAATAAGCGTCGCGCCGTCGCCTTGCACTTGGCCACCGACATGCTGCGCAAGCTCGGCTAACGTCCGCGTGATCATCTTAGTTGTAAGGTGTCGATGCGCGCTTAATTCGGGGCGCCTTTGGCACCCCCGGATTTACCGGAAGTAGATTCTTTTTCCATCGCGGCGAGGCGCTGCAATACCAATTCTGTCATGTCGACCTTGTCGCTGGCGTAGAGCACGCCATCGGTCAATACCAAATCGTAGCCGCCTTCTTTGGCAGCAGCGAGAATCACATCGGCGATGCGCTTCTGTAATTTACCGAACTCTTCGTTGCGCCGCACATTGAGGTCGTCGCGGAATTCTTCTTGTTTACGCTTCAGTTCACGCTTTTGCGAAGTCAGCTCGCGATCCAGTTTTTGTTTCTCGGCCTCACTCATGATCATCGCGTCTTTCTCGAGTTTTTCCTCGTTTTTTCGTACATCTTTCTGGATGTCGAGCATGGATTTATCGCGCGGTGCAAATTCGGTTTCAAGACGCTTGCGCGCCGCTTCCGCTTGCGGTGCCTTTTCGAGCACCTTTTGTGCGTTGACGACGCCGACTTTTAATTCAGCGGCATGCGCCGCCATCGAAGCCGCTGCGGCGAGCACGGAAATCAGAAATAGTTTCTTCAACGTGATTGACCCTATGTTAAAAAGGAGCGCCTATGAAAAACTGGAACACTTCGCGTTCGTCACCCGGCTTGTGCGTATACGGCCATCCCCAACTGAACGTCAGCACACCCACCGGCGTAACCCAGAGTGCTGTCAGTCCATAACTGCTGCGCAGTTGCTTGGCATCGAAATCATCCACCCCGGCGAACACGTTACCGATATCGGAAAATGCGCTGAGTCGGAACGACTTGCTATTCTCGGCGAAGGGCAACGGGAAAATCAACTCGATGTTGGCGACGGTGCGCAGCGAGCCGCCCAAGGGCACTCCCCCTGGTTTGGTTGCCTGTGTACCTAAGCTGTTACCGGCGAAGCCGCGCACCGATTGCACGCCGCCCGCGTAAAAATTTTCGAAGAACGGCAGCTCTTTGGTATTGCCATAACCGTCGCCGTACCCGACCGAACCCCGTCCCTGTAATGTAAATCCCGAAAACAACGGCACACTGCGTTCGTAGTTATAACGCAGTTTGTAATACTGCAAATCGAGGCCCGGCAACGCCACTTCCGCAGACACCTGATGCAAGGTGCCTTCGTTCGCGAAAAAAGTACGATTGCGTGTGTCGTGCGACCAGCTGCTGTCCACCGTAGCGGTTGCGAAACTGGCATGCCGACGACCGCAGTCCTCCGGGATCGTTGGCTCCGAATAGTAATCACATACCCACTTTATGTAGCTATTCGGGTCAGTAGTACTCAAGCTCAACCGCGTGGCTTTCAACTCCATACCCACTTTCGCCGTGTCGTACTCACTGATCGGAAACACATAACCCACCCGCCCGCCCTTCGCGGCGCTGGTAAAGTGACCGACGTCGAGCGCACCCGCGTTGGTACTACGGTAAAACACACTCAGGCTGCGGCTGACACCCGCGTCGGTGTAATACGGATTGGTGTACGACACACTATAAACATTGCTACTCGAATCATGCGTCGCCTCGACGCTGACGTATTTGCCGGTACCCACAAAGTTGTTGAACGTGACTTTAGCCTGCAACGTCAGCCCGACCACTTGGCCATAGCCCATGGACGCTTGTAGCTGCCCGGTGGAGCCCTCGGTGACGCTGACATTGATATCCACCTGGTCGGAGGTGCCCGGCACCGTCGGGGTTTCGATATTCACGTCATCGAAATAACCCAAGCGTTGCAAGCGCACGCGCGAACGCGCGAGTTTCTTGGGCGTAAACCAGCCGCCCTCCATCTGACGCAACTCGCGGCGGATGACTTCGTCTTCGGTCTTGCCGTTGCCGGTGATGTTGATGCGGCGTACGTACACGCGTTTGCCGGGGTCGACGAAAAATGTCATCGACACGCGCTTGGTTTCATTGTTGATATCCGGCACCGCATTGACGTTGGCGAACGCGTAACCGTCGTCGCCCAGGCGCTCGCTGATCGCATTACTGATCGCGGTCACCGTGCTGCGTGCGAAGGTGTCGCCTTTCTTCAGCGTGATCAGTTTTTCCAAATCGGCACGCGGCACGACCATCTCGCCCAGCAGTTTCACTTCGTCGACGGTGAACTTGTCGCCTTCTTCCAGGTTCACGGCAACGTAAATGTCTTTTTTGTCCGGCGAGATCGTGACCTGGGTCGATTCGATATTGAAGTTGATGTAACCGCGATCCAAATAATACGAACGCAGCGACTCCAAATCGCCGCGCAGTTTTTCCTTCGAGTATTTATCGCTGTCGGAGAAAAACGACGAGAACGACGGCTCGCTCAATTGCAGCGGATCAACCAGTTTTTCTTCGGAGAAGGCATGATTGCCGACGATGTTCAGGCGCTGAATACGGGCCGCCGCGCCTTCGGCGATTTCAATACTGACATCGGCCCGGTTGCGGTCTTTGAGCGTCACCTTGGATTTAATTTGCACGCCGTATTTGCCGAGCGAAAAATACTGGCGTTGTAATTCCTGCTCGATTTTGTCCAGCAACGAACGGTCGAACACGCGATTTTCCGACAAGCCGACGTCTTTCAACGCCTTCTTCAACTTGTCGGTTTCAATATCGTGGTTACCCGTAATATTGATACTGGCAATCGCCGGCCGTTCGACCACCGTGACGATCAACAAATCGGCGTCTTGACCTAACTGCACATCTTCGAAGAAGCCGGTCTTGAACAAGGCACGTAGCGCATCGGCGGAACGGCGCTCATCCATGATGTCGCCGACTTTGATCGGCAAGTAATTGAATACGGTACCGGCGGCAATCCGCTGCAGGCCGACCAGCTTGATATCTTTAACGACAAACGCATCCAACGCATACGCGCGTGGCATCGACCACAGCGCGCACGCC
>JACQEQ010000242.1 GCA_016200445.1 Gammaproteobacteria bacterium
CCGGCAAGGGTTCCGGTATCGTCATGAGCGGTGCGGCTCAACTGATGGAAAAATTGGACGATGTTAAGCATGACATCCTGATCGATCCGCGCAAAAATTACGGCGATTTCGATGTGCGCGTGCCGCCAGGTTCCTATTTCGCGATGGGCGACAATCGTGACAATAGCAACGACAGCCGCTTCTGGGGCACCGTGCCGGAAGCGAATCTGGTCGGTAAGGCATTTATGATCTGGATGAATTTCGATTCTGCCGATTCCAGGATTGATTGGAGCCGTATCGGTTCGCGCATCAAGTAGGGTTCGACAGACTCTAGGAGGCTGGCATGAGAATGACGCCCGTACGGCAACGCGGTATGACTACCATCGGAGTAGTGCTGCTGCTGGCTATGATCGCGTTCTTCGTTCTGATCGGTTTGAAACTGTATCCGATTTATTACGACAGCTTCAAAGTCGGTGCGGCACTGGACTCGTTAAAGGCAGATCCAACTTTAGCGGGCAAATCGTCAGTTGAAGTCGTCGACCGGCTCATGAAACGTCTGAGCATCGATAACGTCGATCATGTTGAAAAAAGCGATGTGACTGTGGAGAAATCCGGCAAAGGGATTCGCGTCTCGGTTGAATACGAAGCGCGTAAAAATATTGTCGGTAATGTCGATGTGATGGTGTCGTTTAGCAAAGCAGTCGAGGTCGGCAATTGATTTTAAGCCGCATTCAAACGCTGGGTTTATCAACCCAGCCTACATACTACATACGATCTGCGGGCTATCGCCATGTCTTCGCTTGAATGCAATTTAGAATGACACCGGTTTTCGCTCGCTTGTGCCGCGCGTTGCAGTACCAATTCCGCGATCCAAATTTGCTGCACATCGCGTTGACCCACCGCAGTGTCGGGGCGGACAACAACGAACGTCTCGAATTTCTAGGCGATGCCATTCTCAGCTTCGTTATCACTAACGCGTTGTACAGTCGCTTTCCGCACGACGACGAAGGTACGCTCAGCCGTTACCGGGCGCGGCTAGTGAAGGGCGAGACGTTAGCGACCGCAGCGCGCTTATTGCGGCTCGGTGAGTGCCTGCGTTTGGGCCCGGGCGAACTTAAAAGCGGCGGTTTCGATCGCGACTCGATTCTTGCCAATGCAGTTGAGGCCATCATCGGAGCGGTGTACCTCGACGGCGGACTTGAGCCTGCCAGCGCCTTGGTGCTGAACTTGTTGCAACAGCCGTTAGAAAATGTCGCGGCCGTCGGCGGAGTCAAAGATCCAAAAACGTTGTTGCAAGAATTACTGCAAGCGCGTCACGCGCCGCTGCCGGACTACACCGTAGCGAAAATCAGCGGTGAACCCCATGCGCAATCGTTCACGGTAACGTGTTCAGTGGAAGGTTTAAAACAGCCGGTGATCGGTGCAGGATCAAGCCGTCGCAAGGCAGAGCAAGACGCTGCGCAGAAAGCGCTGAAACTGTTGTCGATGTAGACTCGTTTCAGTACATCATATTCCACCTAGGTAATTCTCGAATGCCGGACCAGAAAAATTTCCGCTGCGGATACGTCGCCATCGTAGGGCGGCCGAACGTCGGCAAATCCACGCTGCTCAACCGGCTCATCGGTCAGAAAATCAGCATCACGTCACGCAAGCCGCAAACCACGCGCCATCGCATACTCGGCATCAAAACGGTGGAAGGCGCGCAGTTGGTGTTCGTCGACACGCCCGGCGTGCATCGCGACGGCAAGCGCGCCATCAACCGGCATATGAATCGCACCGCGCTGGCGGCGATTCAAGATGTCGATGCGATCGTGTTCGTGGTCGACGGCTTGGAATGGACCGACGAAGACCAGCTAGTGCTCGACGCGCTGAAAGATGTCGCGACACCTGTTATTTTAGCGTTAAATAAAGTCGACACCCTGCCCCAGAAAGAAGTGTTGCTGCCGTACTTGCAGCAACTGGGCGAGAAAATGCAGTTTGCCGAAGTGTTCCCGCTGTCGGCGCAAAAAGGCACCAACGTCGACGTGTTGGAGAACAAGCTCGTTGAGTTACTGCCGGAATCCGAGCCGATCTATGCGGAAGATCAAGTCACGGATCGCAGCGAGCGCTTTCTGGCGGCGGAATTCATTCGCGAAAAACTGATGCGCTCGCTGGGGCAGGAAATTCCGTATGCGCTCACGGTCGAGATTGAACAATTTAAAATGGACGGTCCGCTGCGCCGTGTGGCTGCCGTGATTTTTGTCGAGCGCGAAGGGCAAAAGCGCATCGTGATCGGTAAGGCCGGTCAAGGTCTCAAAGAAGTCGGACGGCAAGCGCGCGAGCAGATGGAACGCACCTTCGGCAGCAAAGTGTTTTTGGAATTGTGGGTCAAGGTGCGCGAAGGCTGGTCGGACGACGAGCGCGCGTTGCGCAGCCTCGGGTACACGGATGAATAATGTGTCACGTGTGACGTTGCAACACGGCTTTGTGTTGCACCATCGTGCGTATCGCGACACCAGTGTGTTGTTGGAGTTA
Organism: Gammaproteobacteria bacterium; assembly: GCA_016200445.1. Lineage (GTDB taxonomy): Bacteria > Pseudomonadota > Gammaproteobacteria > SG8-11 > SG8-11 > UBA6921. The sequence goes on from JACQEQ010000242.1 coordinate 2,494, forward strand.
TTCACGCCGGAACACGGCCGCGTCGGCGCCGTCGCGCGCGGCGTGCGTAAAGAAAAGTCACGCTGGGCTGCCTTTCTGCAACCATTCCGGCCGTTGTTATTGTCGTGGAGCGGGCGCGGTGAATTGGTGACGCTGACCGGCGTGGAGGAGGATGGACCCGTGGTGTCGTTTCCGATGGCGGCGGCACCGTGCGGTTTTTACCTGAATGAAATCATGCTGCGCTTGTTGCAGCGGCACGATGCGCACCCGCAGTTGTTTGCCAGCTACGGTGAGGCGTTACGCAGTTTGGGCGACGTGCAAGGCGAACAGGCCACGGCGCAGGAACGCATATTACGCACGTTTGAAAAGCGCTTGCTGGATGAGTTGGGTTACGGACTGATGCTGGATCACGCCGCCGACACCGGCGCGGCATTGCTGCCCGAACAATGTTACAGCTATGAAGTGGAGCGCGGACCGGTCGCGTATAATGAGCGCTCGGTGAGTGTCGCCGTCAGTGGTGCGACCTTGCTGGCATTAGGGCGCCTGGACTTGACTGATGCGCAATGTTTACGCGAAGCCAAGCGTTTGATGCGCACGGTGCTGGCGCATTATCTGGGCGACAAACCGTTGCATAGCCGGGAACTTTTTCAGCGAAGTGTGCGTCCTGCACACGAAGTAAAGGCATGATCTTATGACGATGCAAAATACAATATTTCTTGGTGTCAACATCGACCACGTCGCGACCATTCGTCAGGCGCGCCATACGCGTTATCCGGATCCGATTCAGGCGGCGATTACGGCGGAAAACGCTGGTGCGGATAGCATCACGCTGCATTTGCGCGAAGACCGGCGTCATATTCAGGAGCGCGACGTGGAAATGCTAAAAGGCATTTTACTCACGCGCATGAATCTGGAAATGGCCGCGACCGATGGCATGATCAAGTTCGCCGAACGCATTCAACCGGCGGATTGTTGCTTGGTGCCGGAGCGCCGCGAAGAACTCACCACCGAAGGCGGCCTGGACGTGGCCGGCAATCTCACGCGGCTGCGTGACGTGTGCCAGCACTTGCGCATGGCGGGGGTGCGCGTGTCGCTGTTCATCGAGCCGGACGCGCGCCAGATCGACGCGGCCTGTGCCGCCGGTGCGCCGGTGATTGAAATTCACACCGGCCGCTACGCCGAAGCCAAAGACGACTTTGAGCGCGGGAATGAATTCGAGCGCATTGCCGCAGCGGCACGCTACGGGGTAACACAGGGGTTGCAGGTCAATGCGGGCCATGGGCTGAATTATCAAAACGTGCAACCCATCGCGGCGCTAATGCAGTTGCGTGAATTGAATATCGGCCACGCGATCATCGCGCGCGCGGTATTCAGCGGCATGGAAGAATCGGTGCGCGAAATGAAACGTTTGATGGTGGCAGCGAGAGCGCTGTGATCCACGGCATCGGCACCGACATCGTGCGCGTGGCGCGCATGCAGACCAATCTCGAACAACACGGCGCGCGGTTTGCCGAGCGGGTGTTGAGCGATGTCGAATTTGCCGAATTTTCCCGCTTGAGCAACACCGCCATACAAGCACGCTTTCTTGCAAAACGGTTTGCGGCAAAAGAAGCCGCCGCCAAAGCCTTGGGCACCGGTTTCCGGGATGGCTTGTCACTCAAGCACGCGGTGGTTGTGCATGATGACCACGGTAAACCGCTGTTGCAATGGCATGGCGCCGGGTGCGAATTTGCCGAACGTTTCGGAATAGGTGAAAGTTTTCTGAGTATTGCCGATGAAAGTGACTATGCCATTGCTTATGTAGTTCTTCTGAAAAAATGTAAGGCGGGTTAGGTGCAGCGCGCCGTAACCCGCCAAGACGCTGGAATTCCCATGGACACACGTAAACAACAGTTGATCGATTGGCTTAAAACTGCTGCCCGTATTCCACGTTTTGACATTAACCCGGCGTCGGAAGATGCGAGCTTCAGGCGTTACTTCCGCATCAGCTTCGACGGCAAAACTCTGATTGCCATGGACGCGCCGCCGGAAAAAGAAGACAGCGCCAAATTCATGCGCCTGGCCGAATTGCTGCAACGCGCCGGTGCCCAGGTTCCGGAAATTATCCAAGCCGATTTATCGCTCGGTTATCTGTTGCTGACTGATTTAGGTCGTACCCAGTATCTCAACGTATTAAACGCGGATAACGCGGACCGTTTGTACGGCGACGCGTTGAATACTTTGCTGAGCCTGCAAACCGCAACGCTTGCCGAAGTGCGCGCGCTGCCCGCCTACGACGACGCACTGCTGACGCGCGAGCTGCTGATCTTCGACGAATGGTACGTGGCTCGACATTTAAATGTGCAGTGGAACGATGCGCAGCGCCGTATCTGGCAAGACGCATGCGGCGTGCTGAAACGCTCTGCACTTGAACAACCCAAAGTTTTGGTGCACCGCGATTATCATTCGCGCAACCTGATGGTCACGCCGCAGCACAATCCCGGCGTGCTGGATTTTCAGGATGCGGTATACGGGCCGATCACCTACGACGTCGCGTCCTTGCTGCGGGACTGCTACGTTGCGTGGCCGGATGCCCAGGTGCAAAGCTGGGCCGAGCAGCATCGCGCCCGCTTGGTGAAGCGCGGTGTGCCGGTCAACGACGCAGAACAATTTCGCCGTTGGTTCGACTTGATGGGCGCGCAACGCCATCTGAAGGCCATCGGCATTTTCGCGCGCTTGAATCATCGTGACGGCAAGCCCGGTTACTTGAAGGATATTCCGCGTACGTCGAACTACGTGCTGGAAGTGTGCGGCCGCTATGTCGAGTTACGCCCCCTCGAAGCGCTGTTGCGCGAATTGCATGCGAGCCTCTGAGCCATGAAAGCCATGATTCTTGCCGCCGGGCGTGGCGAGCGGATGCGGCCGTTGACCGACCATACGCCCAAGCCGCTGCTTAAAGTCGCGGACAAGGCGTTAATCGAGTATCACATCGAAGGTCTGGTGCGGGCCGGATTTGCCGATATCATCATTAATCACGCGTGGCTCGGGGAGCAGTTCGAACAGGTACTGGGCGACGGCACGCGTTATGGTGCGCATCTTTTGTATTCGCCCGAAGGCGCGACCGCGTTGGAAACCGGCGGCGGCATTTTCAAAGCCTTGCCGCTGCTGGGCACGGACCCATTTGTGGTGGTCAACGGCGATGTATGGACCGACTATCCGTTTGAGCGCTTGCCGCGCACCATGACCGCGCTTGCGCATCTGGTGCTGGTGCCGAATCCGCCGCAACATCCGTACGGCGATTTCTTTTTTGCGGATGGCGTATTGCACGAGGCGGGCACCGCGAAGTACACGTTCAGTGGCATCGGCATGTATCGCGCCGAATTATTTATCGGCAGCAAGCCCGGTGCATTTCCGCTCGCGCCCTTGCTGCGCACGGCGATTGCACAGGGTCGCGCCAGCGGCGAACTGTACACAGGGGGCTGGTTCGACATCGGCACACCGGAACGGATGGAACAATTAGACCGAAAATTGCGACTAAGAGATTAGTACCCGATTAATTTCAGTTCCCGTCACCCATTTCACAAAGGAATCTTTATGCGTATGCAACCCTCTTCCGCCCGCTGGCTACCCACAGTGGCGGTCATTTTGATCGCGATGATCGGCTCGACCGCGTGCGCGGAACCGGTGGATTTTGAGCTGCCGGACGTCAAAGGCGTGAAGCACAAATTATCGGAGTTTCGCGGTAAATGGGTGGTGGTGAATTATTGGGCGACCTGGTGTCCGCCGTGTTTGGAAGAGCTGCCCGAGTTAGTGATTTTTCACGAAACGCACAAAGACAAAGATGCGGTGGTCATCGGCATAAACTTCGAGGACGTCGATACCGACAAGCTCAAAAAATTTATCGATAATTATTCGATCAGTTACACGGTATTGCGTAGTGCACCGGGACCCAGCGGCGTGCTCGGTTCCATTCCGGGGTTGCCCACCAGTTTCATGATCAACCCTAAGGGCGAAGTGGTAGGCAAGCAAGTGGGACAGGTAACCGGTAAGTCGATCGAGAAATTCATGGGCGAGGAAAGCACTCCCGCCAAATAGCCGCGAGGTGATCGTATGCGCAGCGCTCTACGAATAATGAGTGTGTTACTCCTCGCCGCAGCGGCGCTGCCGTTGCGTGCCGATACCGGGCGCGACCCCTACAAGTTTTTTTTCAACGAGACGTTTTACAATTTACACGATGAATTGGCCAAGGCGCGCGCGCAGGGAAAGCAGGGGGTCTTGATATTTTTTGAATTAGACGACTGCCCGTTCTGTCACCGCATGAAGGAAACCGTACTCAATCAGCCCAAGGTTCAGGAATATTTCCGCGAGCACTTCTTGGCATTTGCCATCGACATCAAAGGCGATCTGGAAATGACCGACTTCGACGGTACGGTGCGTACGCAAAAAGATTGGGCGTTCGCCGGCAACCGGGTGCGCGCGACGCCGGTGTTTCAGTTTTACGATTTGGATGGCAAGCCAACCGCACGCTTAACCGGCGCAACCTCGGGCGTGGATGAGTTCATGTGGCTAGGCGAGTACGTACTGGCCGGAAAATACAACGAAAAAGACATGTCGTTCGCAAAATACAAACGTGTGAAGCGCGGCGAATGAAGTATGAAATGAAAGCTCGAATAAAGCGTTCTTTCCCCCTGCAAGGGGGAAGGGCAGGATGGGGGTGAGTTGAACCGTGACGTTGTATACAAACATCCCCATCCGGCAATTGCTCCTGCGTTGCGCTAACTTCCGCCATCCATGGCGGTCGTCAACCTTCCCCCTTGCAGGGGGAAGGAGTGTGTTATTTAAGCTGGCCAGTTTTATCGGATTGCTGATGGTTAGCTATGCTGCTTCGAGCGCCACGCCCACCGAAGCGGTGCTACCCGAACCATTAACCCTCGAATACGCATTGTCGCTGGCGGACGCGAATCAACCCGATCTCGAACAAGCCATTGCCGATCAGCCTTCGGACCTGTCCATCGATCGCACGCACGACGACAGCAGTGCAAGCCTGTTCGCGCGCAAACGGCTGTACGATTTTGGCCGTACCAGTGCAGCGGTGGATGCCGCAAGCGCCGAGGTGTCGAGCCAACAATGGCGTGTGACTGACGCACGCGATGTGCGCCGTATTGACATTATGGCGCGCTTCTTCGACGTGTTGTTGTCCGACCTGCGTTATGCGCGTGATTACGAAGCGATGTCGATTGCTTTTGTGGCTTATGATCATGCGGTGGATCGCCGTAAGTTGGGTCAGCTCTCCGATTTGGACGTGGCCGAGTTGCACAGCCGCTATCAAGACGTGCGCCGCCGTTGGTATGAAAGCACTGCGGAACAGCGTAACTCCCGTGCGCGGCTGGCCCGTGCGCTGAACTGGACAGGACGCTTGCCGGCGGAACTTACCTCGCCCGATCTGAAAACTACCGCGACGAGTGCACCCGATCTGGAAGCCTTACAAGCGCAGGCAGTGCAGTCGAATCCGTCGATTCTCGCTGCGCGTGAACGCGTCGCTGCATTAGCGCAGCGGGTCAACAGCGTGCGAGCCGGGTATTGGCCAACCTTGGACGCGGAAGTGGAGCTGTCGGCTTATGCGCGCGACATGAGCGGGCGCGACAAAGTACGCGCTGGCGTGGTGTTGGACATCCCGCTGTATAGCGGCGGAAAAATCAGCGCCGAGGTAGCGCAGCAACGTGCTGAATTGCGTCGCGTACAAGCGCAACTGCTGGCGCGGCAACAAGATGTCAAGATTGCGATACAGGAGTTGCATGGCGAGTTGGGCGTGCTGCGTATCCAGCGCGAGGAAGCCAAGGCATTACACGATTTTCGCGATCTGTATCTGGATCGCAGCCGCTTGCAATACGAGCAAGAAATGCGCACCGACTTGGGTGACGCGATGACGCGCCAGTCCGAAGCGCGCTTGCGCGATGCCGAAACCGAATTCGCCATCGCGCTGACGCGCGCGCGTTTGGAAGCGCTGGTGGGTAAGCCGCTGGCGGCCGAAAAAGCTGGAGAGAAAAAATGATGAACAGAAACGCGCTGGTGCGCAGCATCCCGTTGCTATGCTTGACTACGCTGCTGCCAACTTTGGTGCAGGCGGATGAATTCGACGCCAGTGTGCAGTGGGCGCGGCGCGTGGAGCTCAGTACGCCGGTTTCGGGAGTGGTGGTCGAGGTGCCGGCGCACACCGGCGAGCGGGTTCGTCAAGACCAGGTACTGCTGCGTTTGGATAGCAAAGTCCGCGCAGCCAATCTGGAGCAAGCCAAAGCACAGCTGGCACGCCAAGCGCGTTTGCGCAGCGAGGCACAGCGCGAACTCGACCGCTCGCAAGAACTCTTTAACGCCACATTATTGTCCGAACATGAAATGGAATTGGCGCGCATCGGCGCCGACAGCGCCGAGGCCGAATTGCAAAAAGCCAAAGCCGTTTTGGCGCAAGCCGAAAGCGATTTGAAATACAGCGACGTGCGCGCGCCGTTCGATGCAGTGGTGCTGCAGCGCTTCGCGGAGGTCGGCCAGACCGTAGCCACCCAATTACAGGTGACGCCGTTGTTCGTGGTCGCGCAAGCCGACGTGATGATTGCGCGGACGACGGCCACGCTCGCGCAGCTGCGCGCGCTCAAAGCGGAGCAAGCGGTCACGGTGAAAGTGGGTGGCCGCAGTTACGAAGGGCACATCACCCAGCTAGGCGCGGAGCCAGTGCCGAAGCGTGACGAATCCAGATACGCAGTGGAAGTGACCTTTGCAACCAAAGGGGCGGCGTTGCGAGCGGGCGAAGTAGCCAAGATTGTCGTGCCTTAAAATAGTTGCGTGCTGCGCACGCTGGGTGGGTTACGCGAACAGCGCTAATCCACCCTGCATTTTATTGTTGGGAGGGGAGTGATGACGCGCGGTGTGAAACGAATTTTACTGGTCGGAAAAAATGGTCAAGTTGGCTGGGAGTTGCAGCGCACGTTGGCGCCATTGGGCGAGGTGTTTGCGGTCGACCGGCAGGGCATGGATTTGACCGATCCGGATTCGATTCGGCGCGTGATTCGCGATAGCCGTCCAGATTTAATTGTGAATGCCGCCGCGTATACAGCGGTAGACAAAGCAGAGTCAGAGGTTGATATGGCGATGGCCATCAACGGGTCGGCGCCGGGCATCATGGCGGAAGAAATGCGGCGGCTCGGCGGGGCGCTAGTGCATTATTCCACCGACTACGTTTTTGATGGTGTCAAAACACGGCCCTATGTTGAAGACGATCCGGTCAATCCACTGGGCGTCTACGGTGTTAGCAAACTAGCCGGCGAGCGCGCTATTCAAGCGGCCGGTATTCCGCATCTGATCTTTCGCACCAGTTGGGTGTATGGTGCGCGCGGCAAGAATTTTTTATTGACCATGTTGCGTTTAAGCAAAGAGCGCGACGAATTGAGAGTGGTTGCCGATCAAATCGGCGCGCCGACCTGGAGCCGCATGATTGCCGAAATGACCGGCCAGGTGCTGGCGTGCAGTACTGCCCCAAAAGGAGTGCCGGTCAGCGAGGTCAGCGGCACCTACCATCTCACTGGTTCCGGTTCCACTTCCTGGTTTGGCTTCACACAGGCCATTCTTGAAAACGTCGCGCAGCGTACGCACTCGCCGCCGCCGCGCCTGGTGCCGATCACAACCCGCGACTACCCAACGCCTGCCCAACGGCCGGCAAACTCGCAACTGTCGAATGCAAAACTGGCGAATGTATTTGGTTTAGTCAGCCCGGCGTGGGATTCGCAGCTACACTTGTGTATGCGTGAGCTGGCTATTTAATTCATCGTCACCGGGTGTTGCGTTATCGGTATGCATTCAAGCCAACGAGATTTGATCTTAGTGACCGGAGCGACGGGTTATATCGGTCGCGCGCTGGTCGCGCGTTTATTGACGGAGTCGCAAGCGACGCGCGTGTTGGTGCGCCCCGCGCGCGGTAACGATATTGCCGAGTTGTGGCCAGGCCAGGCGCCGCACGTGTGTATAGGGGATGTGACCGAGACCGCGTCGTTACGCGCCGCCTGTGCCGGTGTGGATACCATTTTGCATCTAGCCAGCCACTCACCACGCAAGCGCGCGCCAGGTATTGACCCAAGCGCAGGGCATTGGCCGGTCACGGCAGAAGGTACGCGCGCCTTGGTCGGCGAGGCACAGCGCGCCGGTGTGCGGCGGTTTGTGCTGGTGAGCAGTGTCTGGGTGATGGGCGAGGGCAGTGCGGATGGCTTGGATGAAAGCAGCATCCCGGCACCGACTTCGGCATATGGTCGCGCCAAACTTGCGGCTGAAGAGGCGGTGCGCTGTGCGAGTGATCTGCAATCCAGCATCGTGCGCTTGCCGTCGGTGTACGGCATCGGTGGAGAAAGCCTGGTTTCGCAGATGATTTCCGCCATCGAGCGCGGCTGGTTTCCACCGCCGCCAAAAACGCTGAACAAGCGCTCGATGATCCACCTGGATGATGTGGTCGCGGCGGTGTTGTTGCTGGCACGCCGGCCCGAGGCATTGGGAAAAACCTATATCGCAACCGATGGCAAGTTGTATACGACGCATGAAATTTATCAAAACGTGTGTGCGGCATTGGGCCGCCGCGTGCCGCACTGGGCGCCGCCGGTCGCCTGGCTACGCTTAGCTGCAACCGCCGGCGACTGGCTGACGCGCTGCAGCGGGCGGCCGGTACCGTTCGATAGTCTGGCGCTTGAGAAGCTGGTCGGGTCGGCATGGTATCGAGGCGAGCGGATGGTTCGCGATCTCGGGTTTACGCCGCGACACACGTTGTGTACCGCGTTGCCCGGCATGGTCGCGTTTCAGCGCGAGTCGCGGCGTGGCGCTTGAGTTAGTTCTGGCGGCATTATCCGCATTCACTTTGTCGGCGTGGTTGACGTTGCGTTTTTCCCGTCCGGGTTCACGTCTTTACATTTTAGATCATCCCACGCAGCGCTCGCTGCACAGCCAGGCGGTGCCGCGTTCGGGTGGTGTTGCCATGGTGCTGTCGATCTTGGCGGCCGGTGCCATCGTGTGTGGGTTGCGTGGCGAATATCCAGTGGGATTGTGGTGGTTTGCAGGCGGGTTGCTGCTGGCAGCAGGCATTGGTTTTGCCGATGACCAGCGCTCGCAGCCGGTGTTGATGCGCTTGCTGATACAGGGTGCAGCCGCCGCCTTGCTTGTGATGGGTGAGTTCAGGCTGGAGCCGTTGGAGATACCCGGCTGGGCTGTGAGTTTGCCGCATGAAGCCTCCGCACTGATCACTGGGTTATTTGTGGTATGGATGATTAATTTGTACAACTTCATGGACGGCATGGACGGTTTTGCCGGTGGCATGGCGAGCATCGGATTCGGTGCTTTTGCGCTGCTGGGTATGCTCACCGGCCACACGCTGTTCGCGGGGTTGAGCCTGATCATCACGTTTGCGGCATTGGGTTTCCTGTGCTTTAACTTTCCGCCCGCACGGATTTTCATGGGCGATGTTGGTTCCTATTCTTTGGGCTTGCTTGCGGCGGGCTTTACGCTTTGGGGAATGCGTGACGGACTGTTTCCATTTTGGGTGCCGGTATTGATATTTTCGCCATTTATCGTTGACGCGACGGTCACGCTTATTTGGCGCACGCTGCGCGGCGAATCGGTGTTGCAGGCGCATCGCACGCATTTTTATCAACGCTTGGTGCAGCAGGGCTTCGGGCATCGCAACACGGTGCTGGGGCAATATGCATTGATGATCGCCTGCGCGATGTCGGCAATCGTGGCGCTATATCAGTCGCAGTTAGCGCAATGCTTGGTCCTGATTGGCTGGGGTGTGGTGTACATGGTGTTAATCATTTGGGTCGAGCGCTGTTGCCTGCGGCAAGCGCCGCCATAATCTATTTTAATTGTGTTTAGAGTTTGACCCATCAAAGTCAGTGAACTATGTTTGCTAAGGCGTGAGTTTGTAGAAGAATTTTAGCTTCGATCAATCACGCGCGACGCGCAGTCAAGATGCGGTATGTTACTTGCACTTTGCTCAGACCGAACGAGAAGTGACGGAGAGTCGGCGGCATCGGATGCCTAATGCAAACGAGGACTCGGGCATGGGTATAAACGCATGGGGGGTTCGTGAACATACTCGATAGATTAAGAAACCGCTGGGCCGCATTTGCCCACGACCTGCTGATGATTCCGATCGCGTGGCTGGCGTCATACTGGCTACGTTTCAATCTCGAAAGTTTTCCCGACACGCATTGGTGGGAAGCGGTTTACCTGCTGCCGGTCGTGATGATTTTGCAGGGTGGCATGTTTTGGTATTTCGGCTTGTATCGCGGCATTTGGCGTTTTGCTTCGCTCCCTGATCTGGTGCGCATCCTCAAGGCCGTTACCGCAGGCATTGCTCTGACGGCGGTCATTATTTTTCTGGCGACACGCCTCGAAGGCGCCCCGCGTTCTGTGTTTGTGCTCGACGGTATCTTGCTCATGATGTTACTCGGGGGCCCGCGCTTGTTGTACCGCTGGGCCAAAGATCGACATCTGTATCGTGTCGAAGGCCAGCGCGCGTTGATCGTCGGTGCGGGGGGCGCAGGTGAAATTTTGATTCGCGACATGCTGCGCGATCTGTCGAGCCCGTATCATCCCATCGCGTTGGTCGACGACAATGCAGGCAAGGTCGGTAAAGAAATTCACGGTTTGCGCGTGGTCGGTAAATGCGGCGACATCCCGGCCGTGGTGTCGGATTACGAGATTGACATTATCGTGATCGCGCTACCCTCGGCGAGCACGCAAGAGATTCGCCGCGTGGTGGAAATTTGCGAAAGCACCGGTCTACCGTTCCGCATGTTGCCGCGCGTGCAGGTCGCCGGGGGTGGCCAGGTCAGCTTGCATGATGTGCGCGCTGTACACATCGAAGACTTGCTGGGCCGCGATCCGGTGCAATTGGACTGGCAATCGATCGCGCAGTCGATTCACGGTAAAACGGTATTCATCACCGGGGCCGGTGGATCGATCGGCGCTGAACTCTGTAGGCAAATCGCACGCTTAGGCCCCATGCGCTTGGTCGCGTATGAGCAATGCGAATTCAACCTGTATGAGATCGAGAAAGAATTGCAGCGTAATTTTCCAACCTTGCCGTTGATTCCGCTGCTCGGCGATGTGTGCGACACCGTGGCGGTCGAATCTGCTTTGCGCCTCTACCAGCCTCAGGTGGTCTTCCACTCCGCAGCGTACAAGCATGTGCCGATACTCGAAGGCCAGGCACGCTCGGCAGTCATGAATAATATTTTGGGCACGCATGCGTTGGCGAGCTTGGCCGACCGCTACGGCTGCGAGACTTTTGTATTGATCTCGTCAGACAAAGCGGTGAACCCCGCCAACATCATGGGTGTGACCAAGCGCGTCGCTGAAATGGTGTGCCAAGATTTAGGGCGGCGTTCGAAAACCCGCTTCATCACCGTGCGTTTCGGTAATGTGCTGGGATCGTCGGGCAGCGTGATTCCGCTGTTTCAACAACAGATCGAGCGCGGCGGGCCAGTGACCGTCACGCATCCCGAGGTACAGCGCTATTTCATGACCATACCCGAAGCTTGCCAGTTAATTCTGCAAGCGGGCGCCATCGGTAAAGGCGGCGAAGTGCTGGTGCTTGACATGGGCGAGCCGGTAAAGATTTCCTACCTTGCAGAACAACTGATACGCTTGGCAGGCAAGAAGCCCGGCGAAGATATCGAGATCGTTTACACAGGGCTGCGCCCCGGCGAGAAACTTACCGAAGAGTTGGTGCATGATGCTGAACCGCTTGCAACCACCCGGCACCCGAAGATCTTTTTTGCGAATTGCCGGCCGGTGGATGCGGAAGTATTGGTGGACGCTCTTACAAACCTGCAAAAGGCTGCAAGCGAGTGTGACAATGCACGACTGCGGGAGTTGCTGACTTCGCTGGTTCCGGAAGCAATTGCGGCGGGTAATTCTTCAGAACAAAAACAAGGCGCAACGATTTATCCGTGGAAGCCGGCGGGCCGCGAAGTGCGAGCCTAAATCGCTCTATAAATGTAGTAAATGTAGGGCAGGTTAGCCGTTTGCATAACCCGCCAAGCATGCGCAGCACACCACCGTTTTTTTGAGGAGTGCCTGGCGGCACGGCTAGCGGGTTACGACGCAAACAAATGCGTCGAACCCAACCTACATCAGATGAAAAACAACTGGAGCATGTCCGTATGAAAGGAATAGTCCTGGCCGGTGGATCAGGCACGCGTCTGTATCCCGCCACGCAGGTAATCTCAAAACAACTCCTGCCTGTGTACGACAAGCCAATGGTCTACTACCCGTTGAGCACTCTCATGCTCGCAGGTATTCGCGACATTTTGCTGATTTCCACACCGCAGGATATTCCGCGCTTCGAGCAATTATTGGGCGACGGCAAACGCTGGGGTCTGAATATCCAATATGCCGTGCAAGCCGAACCGAACGGCATCGCGCAAGCGTTCATCATCGGCGCCGAGTTCATCGGCCGCGAACCCTGCGCGTTAGTGCTCGGTGACAACATTTTTTATGGCCACGAGCTTTCGCGCGATCTCAGCACGGCCGCCACAAAAACAAAAGGTGCTACGGTCTTCGCCTGCCCGGTCAACGACCCCGAACGCTACGGTGTCGTGGAATTTGATCGTGACGGGCGTGCGATTTCGATCGAGGAAAAACCCAAGCAACCGAAGTCCCGCTATGCCGTAACCGGACTATACTTCTACGACAACCAGGTGGTGGACATCGCTCGATCGATGACCGTGGTGAGCTGGAAATCACTGACGTCAATCGGCGTTACTTAGAGCGCGGTCAATTGGATGTGCAAGTGATGGGACGCGGTATCACCTGGCTCGACACCGGCACACATGAAGCGCTGCTCGAAGCCTCGCATTTCATTGAAACGATCGAACGTCGACAGGGACTCAAAATTGCCTGCCCCGAAGAAATTGCGTATCGGATGGGTTACATCAACGCTGGTGAGCTTGAAGTGCTGGCCGCGCCACTGGCTAAAAACGGCTACGGGAAGTACCTGTTAGAAATTTTACGTGAACATATTTTTTAGCCAGTGAAAGCCATCCCCACTGCTATTCCGGACGTGCTGATACTCGAACCGAAAGTCTTCGGCGACGAACGCGGATTTTTTTACGAAAGCTATAATAAGAAGGTGCTTGAGGAATGCGGAATACGTGTAGAGTTCGTGCAAGACAACCACTCGCGTTCCGCGAAGAATGTATTGCGCGGATTGCATTACCAGATCAAACATACGCAAGGAAAATTGGTGAGAGTAGTGGTAGGCGAAGTATTCGATGTCGCGGTCGATCTGCGACGCAGCTCGCCGACGTTCGGCAAGTGGGTGAGTGTGAGTCTCTCAGCAAGCAACCAACGTATGCATTGGATCCCGCCCGGATTTGCGCATGGCTTTCTCGTACTTTCGGAGTATGCCGAGTGCCTTTATAAAACGACCGACTACTATGCGCCGGAGCATGCGCGCTGTATTGCGTGGAACGACCAGGATGTTGGAATTGACTGGCCGACAGGTGTCAGTCCAGTTCTATCGATGAACGATAAGGACGGACGGCTACTTAATGATTCAGAGATTTTTTCCTGAAACGATTTCGATTAGTGGCATTGTAGATTTACAGACGTAGTAATTATGGTCGACTGTTTTACTTCCTTTCGGAGTGTATGGGTGGGGTTCTCTCGTTTAATCCAACATTTAATGGGCACTACGTTATTCGGCGCGTGGCGCTATAAGCAATTTATCGTATCGTCCATTCGAAACGAGTTTCTCGCGCGCTTTGCGCGTAGCAAGGTCGGCGGTCTGTGGATGGTGATTCATCCGCTGTCACAAGTACTGATCTTTGCGCTTATTCTTTCCGAAGTGATCTCGGCCAGGCTGCCGGATATCGAGAACAAACACGCCTATGCGCTTTACCTAATGGCAGGCATGCTTGCGTGGATGTCGTTTTCCGAAATCGTGACGCGCTGCCTTACGCTCTTCATCGACAATGGCAACTTGATGAAGAAAATGGCGTTCCCGCGCATCTGTTTACCGCTTATCGCCTCCGGGGCGGTGCTTGTTAATAACACGTTGTTGTTCGCGGCGATTCTAGTTGTCTTCGTGGCGCTTGGTCATGTACCCAGCATTATGGCGTTGTGGTTACCGTTGTTAATTATGTTGGTAATGTCTCTGGGTTTGGGAGTCGGATTAATTCTTGGCGTTATCAACGTTTTTATCCGCGACATTGGTCAAGTGGTGCCGGTGATACTACAAGCTTTATTTTGGCTTACCCCGATCGTTTATACCGTCCGCACTCTTCCGGAAACCTATCGCGACTGGTTCGTTCTGAATCCGCTCTACCCGCTGGTGACGAGTTTTCAGAATGTCTTGGTGTTCGGCCAGCCGCCGGAATGGGGAGGGCTAATGGGCCTGGTGTTAGCAGTGGCGGTAACGTTGCCGCTTGCACTATTCATCTTCCGCAAGGCCAGCGCCGAGATGGTAGATTCGCTATGAGCGCTGGGTTGCTTCGTGTGGAAAATCTGGGCAAGGCCTATCGTTGCTATGGTAGTGAATGGCAGCGCGTGTTTTCATGGTTTGGCTTGCCCGTGAAGCCTCAAGAAGAGCATTGGGTTTTGCGTCATGTCAGCTTCGCAGTTCAACCTGGCGAGGCTATTGGTATCGTCGGTCAAAATGGCGCCGGCAAAAGCACATTGCTAAAGCTGATTACGGGCACGCAGCGCCCGACGGCAGGAAGCGTGCACATTACAGGGCGCGTCTCGGCCATCCTCGAATTAGGCATGGGGTTCAATGCCGAATTTACCGGGCGGCAGAACGCGCAATTTTCCGCTGGATTGATGGGCTTCAATCACGCTGATATTGACCGCGTGATCTCGGAGATCGAAGCCTTCGCCGATATCGGTGAATATTTCGACCAACCCGTGCGCACCTACTCAAGCGGCATGCAAATGCGTGTCGCCTTCGCAACGGCAACTGCATTCCGCCCGGAGATACTGATTGTCGACGAAGCTTTAGCGGTCGGCGATGCGGCGTTTCAACGAAAATGTTTTCAACGTATTGAGTCATTTCTTATAGACGGGACATCGTTGCTCTATGTCAGTCACGATATCGAGGGAATAAAGAAACTCTGTAGCCGGGCGGTATTTTTGAAACACGGCCGCTTGGAGAGCATAGGAGCTGCGAAAGAAGTTTGCGACAGTTATGAAAAGCATTTGTTTGGAGGTGGCGGTGCGCACGATCAGCAGAAAGTTCACCATTCACCCGCGCCAAAAGCACATGGGTTTTTTGACCCGGGACTCGTCGCTGAATGCGAGTTGAGTTATGGCGATGGCCGGGCCGCAATAGAGCGAGTCTGGCTGGAGAACGCAGATGGTTTGGTAGTCAACGTTCTAAGCAGTTTAGAGCCGTTCAGCGTCAACTACTGTGTGCGCTTTTCGGGTCCGGCAGTTTCACCGATTTTTGCAACAATGATTAAGACGCGTGAGGGTATCGCCATTTATGGTACCGATACGACGCGGGTTGAATCCTATCCGATTGAGATTCATCCCGGCATGGTTCTCCAGGTTAGATTTGTCCTTAAGAGCGTGCTCGCACCCGGCACCTACTACCTAAATTGCGGAGTCAGAGAAGATCGCCATGACGGCCCTGTGTTCCTGCACCGCAAAGTAGATACGCTAATATTTCGTGTAACCGCAGCAGGCCGCGAAACAGTTGGGGCCGGGCTTGTTGACATGAAAGCGGTTGCGCAGATATGGCCCGTGGCCGAGGAAGTTCAAATTGCGAGTAAAGCTTGCGCATGAAGCGACCAGTTTCGATGCCTCCAATTTTTATTCATTCGCTGTTCAGATCAGGCAGCACCTATTTGTTTGAAGCATTTAGACGATCAGCTGACCGTTACTGGTGCTACCAGGAACCATTAAATGAGTTACTGCGGCATATCGACTCGCGGCCTGAAGTATTGCTAGAGATCCATGCCGAGATGTCCGTGCTTTTGCGTCATCCCAAGCTGGATAAGCCCTATTTTTGGGAATTCCACGAGATCCGCAAAGAAATCGCTGGGCTATTCAGAAAACGATTTTGTTACGACGATTTTTTCCCTGCGAAGGATGCTGATTGCACGGAGCTAAAGGCCTATTTGGGCGCACTTATTCAGAATGCCCAGGGGCGTCCGGTATTTCAGTGTTGTCGTTCTTTCGGGCGCAGCAGATTTGCAAAAAAGGAAGTAAAAAATAGCGTCCATATCTATCTTTGGCGAAATCCGCGTGATCAATGGTGGTCGTACAAAGTGGCGCCTTATTTTGACACCACCAATTTGCTCATTTTGAACTCCAATAATCCGCCCAAGCTGCTCGCGGATTTGAAAACAGAGTTGGCGTTCGAAGGATTTCACGACGCCGATATTTCACGTGAGTTCGAACACTTTGATCGATACCGGCTTGCGCCAGAACAAAGTTATATTCTGTTCTACACTCTATGGTGTTACGCGCTGTTGGAAAACAAACCGCTCGCGGATTTAGTTATCAACATAGATGCCTTGAGTGACTCTGCT
>JACQEQ010000243.1 GCA_016200445.1 Gammaproteobacteria bacterium
ACTGCGCAGCGGCCTGTAATGATCGTGCGTCCTCCTTGATTAGGAACACGTCATGGCCACGCTACGCCACCCGGCGGTTGCCGGCATGTTTTATCCGGACAATGCTGATGAGCTGCACGCACAGCTACAAGCGTTACTGGCAGTTGCACACGTAAATGGTCTGCGGCCCAAGGCAATTATTGCACCGCACGCCGGTTACATTTACTCCGGCCCGATCGCCGCATCCGTCTACGCACAACTCAAACCTTACGCGCATGAAATTACCCGCGTAGTATTGCTCGGTCCCGCGCACCGCGTTGCCGTGCGCGGCATCGCCGTACCCAGTGTTGACTTATTTGCAATGCCGCTGGGAAATATCCCCATCGATCATGCGGCGCTGCGGCTTATCGCCGGCCTTCCGTTCGTGCGCACCTCCGATCAAGCGCACGCACAAGAACATAGTCTCGAAGTGCAACTACCGTTTTTACAGGAAATTCTAGGCGAATTTAGCTTGGTGCCGCTGGTTGTCGGAGAAGCTAATCCAACGCAAGTGGCGCAGGTGTTGGAACGCTTATGGGGCGGCGCTGAAACTGTGATCGTGATCAGCTCGGATCTAAGCCACTACCACGACTACGCCACCGCGCAACGGTTGGACGCAGCAACCTCGCGCGCAATCGAGCAACTGCGCTTTGAAGATTTGAATCATGACTCGGCCTGCGGATGCAATCCGGTGAGCGGTTTACTCTATGTTGCACGCCAGCGCGGACTCCATGCGCAGGCACTCGATGTGCGCAATTCCGGCGATACGGCGGGCTCGCGCGACCACGTCGTCGGCTACGGCGCATATGTCATCAACTGAGCCTAATTACACCGCCGCAGAAAAACACACGCTGTTGCGCGTGGCGCGCGATTCGATTTTTCAAGGGTTAACCAACGGCCGCGCACTGGATATCGATGCGCGCAACTATTCGCCCGCACTACGAAAACTCCGCGCTTCGTTCGTCACATTGGAACTCGACAATAATTTGCGCGGCTGTATCGGAACTCTAGAAGCGAAGCGTGCCGTGGTGGAAGATGTTGCGCATAACGCCTTTGCGGCGGCGTTTGATGATCCGCGCTTTGCGCCGCTAACCGCCGAGGAATTCGCCAGGCTGGCACTGCATATCTCGGTGCTCAGTCCTCCGGAACTAATGACGGTGGATTCCGAACAAGATTTACAACGGCAATTGCGCGCAGGTATTGACGGTTTGATTTTGGACGACGGCCGGCATCGCGGCACATTTTTGCCGTCGGTGTGGGAGTCGCTGCCGGAGCCGCGTGACTTCATACGCCGCTTAAAGCTTAAAGCTGGATTGCCGGAAACTACCTGGTCGAAGTCGATAAAAGTGCTGCGCTATACAACTGAATCGATTAGTTAACGCACTTCCCCGCCGATCCTTTGCCGCACAGACTGCGATCGATCCAGACCGCATTCACGAAATTCGCATTGTCGAGCTTGGCACCGTCGAGCGTTGCTCCAGTCAAATCCGCATTGGAAAAATCGGTGTTACTTAAATCGGCGCGGCTCAGATCGGCGCCTTGCAAAATCGCGTAGCTTAGATTGGCGCCGGATAAATTTACCTCGGCCAGAACGGCATTACGTAACACGCTGCCGGTGAGCGTCGCTTGCTTCAGATTCGCGCGACTCAAATCAGCGCGAGCAAAATTGGCATAGGACAAATTACTGCCGGCAAGGTTCGCTCCTTGCAATTGCGCACTACTTAAATTCGCATTGCCCATGCGCGCACCGGCAAGCTCGACGCCATTGAGGATAATCCCTTCGAATTTACAGTTGCTCCAATTAACTTGCGGGCCCGGCGGCATATCGCACTGCAAGCGCAGTGCGGGTGCTTGCGGCATAAACCAGAACGCCGCCCCAATGGCACTCAATACCACGGCAATCAGTACAACGATGAAGCGTACGCGCAAGCGATCCGCCGGCAACTGGCGTTCTTTAATGATATTGGTTTTTATCTCGCGATGATGCAGCAACTCGTCGGGCTCATCTTGACGACGATCCTCGCGGCGCCGCCGCTCGTCATGACTTGCTCCCTCGCTGCGGCGGCGATTACCCGCTGCGCGCTCATCTTCACGGCGGCGTGCAACGCGCAAATATTCTTGCAGCTCGGGATCGGTCGGATCGCTTTTTAGAGGATCGGGAATCAGATCGGGAATGTCTTTAACCGCCTGCCAGCGAATTTGATCGGCACTGATCTCGTCGGTCAGTTGCAATCGGCCTAACACGATAAAGCGCGTGATCAGGCCAGGCGGAAACGGCCCGCGAATTTTCTCATCGCGACGGGTATACCAGAGATTATGACTTGTCGGCATACGAGAATATCCAGCGGAAACGACTTCCATTAATCGCAATCGCGGCGATCAGCTATACTGAAATTCCATCCTGATTCGCGCCGTTGTGCTGATTCCCTACACTATGCGCCTCGACGAAGTTACGCCGCTACTGACCGCCATCCCGGCACCGGGCTTAACCGCAACCATTAGCGCGTGGCGAGTGGGACAGATATTAGAAGCCGTCGTCACGCGCATTCCTAGTGTCGGCACCGCCACGCTAAACGTTAGCAACATCAGCCTGGATATACGCAGCGAACTACCGTTGGTTGCCGGTAATCGGCTGCAGTTGGAAGTCGCGCAAATCGGCGCACGGATTACGTTACGGGTGCTAACCCCCACAGCGCCCAAAGATACCGTCGCTGATGCGTTGCGTGTGCTGGCGCCGCGCCAAGGCGAATTGGCACCAGTGTTAACTCAACTTGCCAAAATCAGTTTACCGGCAACAACCCCTACGGCACCAGGCAGTACTGCGGCACAGGCTACGGGTGCGGACACACCGGTGCTCGTGCCTGTGCCGCCGCCGCTTTTGAATTCGCACGCAGCCAGCCCAACCCCGGCGATTCCATCGCTCGCGTCATTCTTGACGCCGCCGGTTAATCAAGCTCAGGCGCCTGTACCAGCGGCCGCGCTACCCGCGCCGCTTGCCATTGCGCTTGCAGCTGCGCCGCCGGAACTGCGTGAATTGGCGAAAAATATTATCGAACGCATTCGCACCCCGGCGCAAACCGCGACAGCCGACGGCCTGAAACAAGCGGTTAAAAACGCGGGGCCCTTCTTTGAACACCAGCTGGCAACGGCAACCAGCACCGCCGAGGTTGCCTTAGTGCTCGATCGCGACTTAAAGGCTGGGCTATTAAAACTGGCCGGCTATCTGAAAGCGATCATGCCGCAATTCGCAACACCGGATGCTGCATTGCCCGCAGCTACGCCCACAGGCACGACGCGCAGCCACACACCGCCGCACGCCGCACAACTCGCTGCGCAGCTCGCCACGGATGCCGCACCGCTTGAAACCCTGGCGAAAGAAACCGACGCCGCGCTGGCACGCATCACGACGCAGCAGTTGTTATCATTACCAGAACGCAGCGCCGATGCGCCGCAGTGGATTTTCGACTTGCCGTTGCGCAACGGCGAGCGTGTGGATGTAATGCATCTGCATGTGTTCCGTGAAAAACAGCCGCGCGATGCCCAGAATTCCCCAGCGTGGTGCGTGCGACTCACATTCGACTTAACGACGCTGGGCAAGGTGGCCACACTCGTCACGTTGTATGCCGGTAGTGTTTCGGTTTCAATTTGGGCGCAACAAAAAGCAACTGCACACCTGTTTGAGCAACACCTGGCAACCCTGCACACTGAGCTACAGGATGCGGGTGTTAACATCAGCCGCCTGCACTGCGAATGTGGCGTGGCGCCGTTCACCGGCGATGCGCCGCTCAAGCAAAAGCGCAGCGGCTTGATCGACGAGCGCGCATGACCGAGCCAGAAAATCCCCAAGCCGTCGCACTCGAATACGACGGTAAAAACGCGCCACGCATCACCGCCACCGGCAGCGGCGCAACCGCACAACAAATCATCGAGATCGCGCGCGAACACGGCGTGCCGCTGCGCGAAGATCCCGACTTGCTCAGCTTGCTTTCGAAACTCGAATTAGGCGACGAAATACCACGTGCGCTCTATGTCACGGTCGCGCACGTCATCGCCTGGGCCTATGTGTTAACGGGGAAACAACCGAAATAGAATATTAAACAGAGCGGCAACACGCCAAGCCTTACACCGCCTTGTGGTTCTCGACCCGCTAAAAAGCACCCCGGTAAGCCGGACACGATCACTCCGTAATCACTCTTGCGTTCTTTGTGAATCACAATCGAAAATCGCATCACATCACCTCCATTCCCATCCCGCCTGCCGACTGATACTGCGCAGCGTAGGTAAGGGTAAATCGCGCTTCAGATGCGGGACGGTGACCTTGCCAGCCTTGGCCGGATGTTTGAATTGATGGTGGTTGCCTTTTGCTCATTTGATTTTCTGGAGCAGCTGTTTGATCTGCATGTGCAGCTCCGGCAAGTCGGTGTGGATGGTTTTCCAGACCATTCCTAAATCAACCTTGAAATAGCCGTGCGCAACACGATTGCGCATCGCATACACGGCTGACCAAGGAACTTCTGAATGCGTTACGGCAAATGCTGCGTGGTTACTCTCGATGTTGTGCGCAGCTTCGCCGATGATTTCAAAATTACGCACCACCGCATCTTGCGTTTTTTGGTCATTCAAAAACGCGATTTCATCCATGCCGGAAAGATAGCGATTAATGCGATCAATTGCTTCGAGAATATGCTCAAGGTAGTCCGGGATACGCAAAGCGTCGGCCTTGCTCATACCGCCACCGCTTCGGTCAGGACTTGCACACGAAATTTGTCGGGCAGCGCGTTAGGAGTTAATACATCCACGTTGATGTTGAGTAGCCGCGCTATTTCTACTTGTATCTTGGCGATGTCCAGCAGCGTGGTTTCCGCTGTGGGTTCGACCAGCAGATCAAGGTCGCTGTTTTCAGTATCTTCGCCGCGCAACGCAGAGCCAAACACGCGCACGTTGGTGACATGGTGGCTGAGTGCGATACGGCGAATTTCATCGCGGTGTTGTTGCAGAGCTATGGATGGGCGCATGGCATCGCTCCTATGGGGTACTCCGGCACTATAGCCAAGCACGGGGGCGCCGTCCAAATTCATGCAGCCAGTAAACCGAGACTGAATTTAGCATGCATTGATTTGATGCTTATTGTTCTCATTACCAACCTACAAAAAACCGGCCGCATACGTGACAGGTTCCTTTTTAAGCAGCAACTTTCCCAGCGTGCGTAGCATCTCCGCGCCCGGCGAGCAGGCCCGCCACCGAAATGTCTTCGTCAAGCACGTCCCAATGAATGCCGCTGACCGTCAACTCATATTTCTGACGCTGCTCTGGCGTGGCATGTAGCAAGCGGGGAAACCACGCCAACGGGATGCCAAGGGTCCGGCCATCCGACAATTCGACCCACATGACGTTATCGTCACACCGCACCGCTTTAGCTGAAGTGTTCATTCCAGACCCTCTCAATAAGTGCCACATTCCGCTCAACGACTTCTGACAATTCACGCAAGGTTCGGGCATCAAATCCATTGCTGAAATCTAACAGTACCGCCGGGCGCAGCCAGAACTTTGCTCGCCCTCACCACCACGAACATGCACATGCACATGCACATGCACCGGCTCTCTCGGACTCCCTTCGTTTGAGTAGAAAAAAACCGAAATCCCTTGTAACGAAAGATCACTGGCATGCGCTTTTCTCAGTAAAAGTTAGTTATCGGAAGGATCGCAAAAACTTA
>JACQEQ010000237.1 GCA_016200445.1 Gammaproteobacteria bacterium
TCCAGCATCAAACAGTGTTTTCCATAACATCGTCCTAGCCGTATGTTGGTCGTCAGAATAGAGGACGTTTTTCACCCATGTATTGAATGGCAGTGATCGAATTTCAATAATCACTTTTTCTTTTCCGCTTGGCGGCTTGTGACTCTCAATTTCACCGAGACGTTTATTCCAGTGGTGTGGCAAGCTATCGAACTTTTATTTTAAAGGCTAAGTCATCAGCTACGCCGTTGGGGATTCTATGTCGGTGGTTGTGGAGCGTCTATGTTCGAGTCTTCACACGGAAAAACAAATACAGGGGGATTCAAGCCGAGTCGCATAGTGTGCGGATGAAAATCGCTTCGCACGCCCCGTTACACTTAATGTTTTATTAAGTTCGTGGATGGATGATCTGCGGTCGCGTTGGTAATGCTAAATACGATCTGGACTTGTTTGGAGTTAGACACAATGAGTACACAAAAAATTGCCTACTCGTTCACGCCGCTGTCGATGGGGAGTTGACGACGCTATCAGCTTGTGACGATGTTCGTTACCGATACGTGGAGCACGTTGCAGAGATTGCGCATCGACGTAGTTAGTCTGTATAGATGGGAATCAACGCGTGGTGGGAGTCTGCATGTGCTCGACAAATAATTTTTTCAGTAACGTCCTTGGTCTGTCGATAAAGGGCGGGCGCCGAACTGAACCCAGTTACTGGCGCGTATTTCAATTCAAAGGTGTAAAGCTCGATATGATCCAAAACGTAAAGCCGTCGTGTGATTTATTTCTTCGCGCTCTCTTCGTTTTTACAGTGATGTTATTCAACTCCGCAGTGTTCGCCGTCACGCCCGATCTCAATGCGATGCAGCCGGGGGAGTGGGGTGAGGCGGAATCTACAAAAATGTCGGCCTTCGATCCGTGCCCGATGAGAAATTGCGATTACTCCGGTTCTGACGGACAGGCACATGTCATGGGCGCCTGGAACGGTGGCGCCTACGATACCAAGCGTGATCGTTTGATTGTGTGGGGGGGGGGGCACAGGAACTACGGTGGCAATGAAATTTACACATTCGACATCGGAACCATGTCTTGGGCACGCATCACTGAACCCACTGTAGTTATACCTGACTTGGATTACGCCGATGCCCCGTGTACTGCCACGATCCTCGTAAGATGCAATTTTTCAGGCATTTACCACGATGGCAGACCAACATCGCGCCACACAGCGAACGCACTTACCTATGCTGCGAACGTCGATCAATTTTTCTCAATGGCGCTTGGTTCTGGATTCGGGGGTGTGGGTAGCCAGGGGTTTAATGTTGACTCTTTTAATTTTGTAACCGGCGCATGGAAAACGGATTGGCAAAAGAGCCCAGGCAATACCTACGGGGCGAATGGTACCAATGCGGTTTATCACCCAGGTACGGGAAAGATTTGGTATCACGCCAGTATGAACAGTCCACTAGCAATGTTCGATCCTGCAACCGGGGTGTGGACCCCTTATGCAGATTACTACGTGCATGAGATGGGCGCAGCATTGCTGGATCACAAACGCAATCGTTTCGTGATCTTGGGCGGTAGCACAGGTGGGGTGCGTCAGCTCCTAGCTTGGAACCTCGGTAATGTTGTGGAACTCAACAGTTCGAGTTTTGACCCCAAGATTACTTCGAAAGGTGTAGCGGGTGGCATAGCGCTTGAAACGGCAGTAGGAGTCGGCTTTATCTACGACCCGGTGGGTGATCGCTATATTGCGTGGAATGGTGGCACCACTGTGTATGCACTTGATCCGGTGACATGGATCTGGTCTGTTTTGCCAATATATAGCCCAAGCGGGAAAACGCCTGTGACGCCGACAGCGGCAAACCAATACGGCACCTATGGCCGCATGGCCTATATCCCTTCCAAACAAGCTTTCGTTGTGGTTAACCAAACGACTGAGAACGTTTTCTTTTTCAAGCTAACCAACGGCTCCGTCCCACCGACACCAACGCCGACGCCGACCCCAGTCCCGACATCGACACCAACGCCGACGCCGACCCCAGTCCCGACACCGACGCCCTCACCAACACCTACGCCAATTCCCGCTCCAACGGTTTCTCTGTCGGCAACACCCTCCACAGTGGCTAGCGGTTCTACCACGTTACTGAGTTGGTCGAGTACTAACGCGAGTTCATGCACGCCACCCGCGGGTGGGCTATGGAGTGGGGCTAAAGGTACTAACGGCACAGAAACTACCGTTGCGTTGACTGCCACCAGTATATTTACATTGAGCTGCACAGGTAGCGGCGGAACAACCTCGGCGACGGCGACGGTGACTGTCACTTCCACAGGGGGTGGCGGTGGCGGTGGGCTCACAGCGATCACTACTGTCAAACTCACCAACACCAGTGGTTCACCTCAAACCGGTGTGCAATCGACGTTCGGCCATTATTTTCGCGCGGGTGATGTACCCAACGGCTATACGGTGGTTGCAAAGGACAGCAGCGGCGCGGACGTAGCACTGCAGGTTAATAAGAAGGCGACGCATCCAGCAGACAAATCGCTGCGTCACGCCATTCTCACGGCCAACCTGAAAACTAAATTACTGGATCGTTTGAGCAGTGAAACGCTGACTTTATACGCGCAACTGGATGGCACTGCCGCTACACCGATTTCACTGAGCAGCCTGTACTCAACGAGTTTCGATGCGCAAGTGAGTTTAAAGGTTTATGACTTTAAACCAGTCAGTGCCATTACCAGTTCTGGCACTAAGGCCACGGCGACCATCAATAATCATGGTTGGAGCACCGGCCAATCTGTCACGATTCAATATGCTGATCAGCCCGAGTATAACGGCACGTACACATTAACGGTCGTCGATGCGAACACCGTGTCCTATACCATGGCGAGTGTACCGGCCAGTGCCGCAACCGGGCCTGTCGTTGCGCGCTATGGTAGTGGTGTCATCTATACAGCGTCGGCGCTCAATTTATTGAAGAACACGACGCCTACCACCTGGCTGAGTGGTCCCGAAGCATCCGAGTGGATCGTAGGCGGGCCGGTAAAAACAGCAGCCGGTGTTGCGCATCCTCACCTCACTGCCTACTTTCATGTGCGGGCCTATGCAGGATCGCCGATTACCCGCGTGCGTGTGGATGCGGTGGTTGAAAACAACTGGACCTTCGTTGCAGGGGCGACCTCGTTCCTCTATACCCCGACGGTGACCGTTGGCAGCACAACAGTTTACGACAATGCTGGCGCATCGTTGATGCAATACCACCACACTCGCTGGCACCAAGTGGGCTGGTGGGGTAGCAATCCCACCACAGTCGCGATCCCGAACACACGCTATTTACGCGACAGCAAAGGCGTACCTAACTATGCCAGCTTGACGCCCCAAGAGAGTGTGTTGAGCAGCTATACCCAAAATATTGTGCCGATGGGTCATGCCGACATGCGCACCTATTGGACAGACGGCGGCTATGGCCGTCAGCTTGGTCTGATGCCTGAGTGGTATGCCTCGTTCATTATGAGTGGAGACCTGCGCCCTTATAATGGCGTGCTCGCTAACGACAGTGCCGGTGGTTCATACAGCTACCACTATCGAGATGAAAATACTGGTTTTCCGACCTCCATCGACACATACCCCAATATGAGTGAACAGGATACCAGCAGCCTCGTGATGGGGACTGGCGGTAATCCACTCGCGCACGATACAGCACATGAACCTTTAGTTGGTTATCTCAGCTATTTACTGACGGGTGACTATTACTATCTCGAAGAACTTCAATTCCTAGCGAACTGGGGCATGATCTACAACAACGCCACCTATCGTCAGTTTGCAAAGAGTGTTTTGACTGGTGAAAACCGTGGCCAAGCCTGGGGCATCCGCACCATCGCTGCCGCCGCTGCGATTACTCCTGACGATTCCTTGGTGCTCAAGTCTTATTTCACCACGAAGCTCAATAACAACATTGACGATCGCGCAACCAAGTGGTCGCTGCTGCCGACGAACACTCTGGGTGCGATCCAAGACTCGGGTTACCCAAACCGAACGGATTATTACTCGCCCTGGCAAAACGACTTCTTCGTTGTGACCTTCAACTGGTTGGTCGAGCTGGGCTTCAATAGCAGCAATGCCATCTCGATGCGCAACTGGCTCGACTTATGGCCGACCGGACGCATGGGGCAAGGTAATAACGGCTTTTGCGCATACAACGCCACTCAATACAATTTTGACCAGGGGATCGTGATTCTTCCCCACCCAAGTACGGCATACAGAAGTTTCCTCCAGTTGTATCAGGCGCAATATCCGGTTGATTCAGCATTGCCTTGCCCAACCTCGGGGCTGATGCAATCTTCGAGCTACCCAACCAGCGCTGAAGGCTATTACAGCAATATGCAGCCTGGTCTTGCGATGGCCGTAGATGCAGGCGTTGCGACGATGGCAACTTGGAATAAATTTGTCAGCATGGGAACGCCGGACTATAGCGCATCGCCGGTTTGGGGAATCGTGCCGCGCCCCGCTGTCGCAAGTTCTGCTCCGAGCGTGACATTATCCGCAAGTCCCAGCACCGTAACTTCGGGCGGCAGTACCACGTTGACGTGGAGTTCGATGAATGCAACCGCTTGTTCAGCAACTTGGACGACGAGTACCTCGACGTCCGGTAGCCAATTGATCTCGAACCTTGCCACTACAGCGACGTACAGCATGACCTGTACTGGTTCAGGTGGTCCCACCCCGCAATCTGTAACCGTGTTGGTCATTCCGAAAGTTACACTTACTGCGACCGCGACATCGGTCGCTTACAAAGGCTCGAGCACGTTAAATTGGACGAGTGCGGGTGCAACTTCATGCACAGCGAGTGGCGCGTGGACCGGTCCTCAATCGACTACTGCATCGGCTAGCAAATTACTGAGTAGTTTGACAAGCATTGGCGCCTCTACTTATACCTTAACCTGTTCAAATGCGAGCGGCAGCAGCGCACCGCAATCCGTTGTGATCACCGTCGCGGCGCCGGTAGTTCCCACCGCGACTCTCACTGCCGACGCGGGCTCTATTCCATACAATGGAACCACGATATTACGTTGGAACAGCACCAATGCAACTGCGTGTACCGCAGGTGGTTCGTGGTCAACAGTATCTGGCCTCTCTGGTTCGCAGACTGTTGGTCCTTTGACATCAACGAAGATCTACACCCTGTATTGCACCGGTGATGGTGGTAACAGCCCAACAGTGCAAGTGACTGTTGCGGTTGCTGCGGCGCCACCCACAGACCCGACGGTGACCATCAGTGCGGCTCCGTCGAGTGTCGTCAGTGGCGGTAATACCATCATCAGCTGGAGCAGCAGTAATGCCACATCCTGCACAGCGACAGGTAGTTGGTCTGGTGTTAAAGGAACGTCAGGTAACGAAACCCGTACCGGCTTGACGGGAACCAGCAGTACGTTCTCGATTTCGTGCAGCAACGCTGTGGGAGCCAGCAGTGGAGTGCAATCGACAACGGTTAACGTGCTTCCAGCACCGCTGCCGTTAGCGAATATAAGTGCCACCCCGACGTCTGTTAGCTACAACGGTTCGACTACGCTCAGTTGGTCTAGTACCTACGCGACCAAATGCGTTGCTTCGGATGGCTGGAGCGGCGATCAGTCAATCTCAGGAACCTTGCTGATCGCCAATCTTAAAGCTACGACGACCTATTCGATCATTTGCAGCGGCCCGGGTGGAAGCAGTATCAAACAACAAACGTCGGTCGCGGTTGCCGCACCCGGTGTTCCGAAAGTAACCTTGAGCGCATCAACAGACACGTCAACCAGCGGCTTAACGCCAACACCGGGCGTTAAATCGATAACCGTAACTTCGGGTGATTTGGTATTACTAAGCTGGTCAGCGGAAAATGTGGACACCTGTACTGCATCGTCAACGGGAGATAAATTCGACAATTGGAAAGGTGCGTTGGACATTACAGGAAGCCAGAAGGTAGGCCCTTTCAGTACCTCCACCGATCTACATTTAGTATGTACTGGCCCGGCTGGATCAACTGATAGTCAAACAGTTGCTGTAAAACTAACTGATGCAGGCACCGGTGGCAGTGGAGCGGGTAGCGGCACAAACGATACTAAGAAAGTCGGCGGCGGTGCAATCGACCCCTATCTGGTCAGTGGTTTGTTGCTGATGTTGTGGGCTGGGGCGAGGGCACGTCGAATGCGTGCGATTCGTTATCGGTCACGCGGCTAACCTTTAGGTCAGCAACAGTTGTTTATTTTGGGTGTGCTGGATGCGCACCCTTGATTTAAACCTAGACGTTAACCTGCATCCCCATGTTTCATATCCAGTGACTGTTGCGTTAACGTGCCGGATATTTTCGATTTTAAAACGACGTCCCACTTTACGCTGGCGCCGACTTCAAAGCGCGAGTCTGACGTGAATGCGATTGACAGTTCATCGCCGGTCTGAGCTTGGATCGGCGTGCGCACCGGGCAATACAGCTGTTCCCAGTGGCTGCGTGGCGCGAGCGGGCTGGTCGACAGGATGATCTCCGGCAGCAATTCGCATTCCCACCACAACGCAAAACCATAAATGGTTGTGTTGTTCGCGAGCGTCCAGTGTGCGTTGCCGCGTCGCACGCTGCCGTTTTTTTTGCGCAGGTCGACGGCATCCCAACGTTTGGCATTGGTGCCGGCATCGAGCAGGTCTTCGGGTTTGAGCAAGCGCACGTAGAGATTGTTAACGCTCATTTCTTTGGCGAGGCTGAAGTCGAGCTCCGCGCCCATATCGTCCCACACGCACAGTTCCTGATAAACGCGCGGCGTGATCGCCGGTGCAACGAATTGTTCAATGTGTTGCGGAATAAACGTGCCGCCGGGTTTCAGGAACCGGCGCGCGTCGGCCAATGTTTCGATGATATTTTCTTCGTAGGCATAGTTGCCGAGGGTTTCCGACACCACCACATCGACCGCCACCGGTTTTTCCACGGCACGCGAATGTTGATGGATAAAATGCCCGCGGCGCAGGCCGTTGTGACGCGCGATTTTCTGGCTTAATTTCAGCGCCGGCGAGTACTCATAGAAATAAACATCCTTGGCGCCCAGCTGCAATGCATAGAAACCGAGCAGGCCGGTGCCCGAGCCCAGATCGGCGACAGTAGTTTTTCCCGGGACGATGACTTGCTGTAGCGCGCGATAAAACGCGGCGTTG
The DNA here is from genome assembly GCA_016200445.1 of Gammaproteobacteria bacterium. Classification (GTDB taxonomy): domain Bacteria; phylum Pseudomonadota; class Gammaproteobacteria; order SG8-11; family SG8-11; genus UBA6921. The sequence continues at coordinate 7,154 of JACQEQ010000237.1, forward strand.
CGTGCGCGGTCGGCGATAAGGTTACGATGAAATTCAATAAACATAGCGCGGCATTGTTGCATGGCGCCGCCGAAAACTGAACTCGCGATTCGTTGCTAACTTGTTAACATTGGCGCTCCCTACTCAAGGAAACTTACGACCATGTCCGATGCTACGCCGCGTGCGATCTACCTTAAAGACTATCGCGCTCCGGAATTTCTGATTGATACCGTTGAGCTACGCTTTGATCTGGGCGAGGAGACCGCGCGCGTGTTTGCGCAATTGCAGATGCGCCGTGCACCGGCAACGGCCGGCAACGTGCCACTTACGCTCGACGGCCATGGTTTCGAGCTCGAATCGATTTCGCTCGACGGCCGCGTGTTGCCGGCTACGGAGTATGTTGTCGAGGCCGACAGCCTCACGATCAAACAAGTGCCTGATGCCTTCGTTCTTGACATTGTCACTGTGCTGCGTCCGCAAGATAATACTTCGCTGGAAGGACTGTACAAATCCAGCGGTAATTTCTGCACGCAGTGCGAGGCGCAAGGCTTTCGCAAAATAACTTATTTTTTAGATCGCCCCGATGTATTGGCGCGTTACACCGTCACGCTCAGCGGCGAGCAAGCCAAGTACCCGGTGTTGCTGTCTAACGGCAATTGCGTTGCGCGCGGCACGGGTGAGGGCGGCACGCACTGGGCGCGCTGGCAAGACCCGTTCCCCAAACCGAGTTACCTGTTCGCCATGGTCGCTGGCGACCTGGCGTGCGTTGAAGATAAATTCGTCACGTGTTCCGGGCGTAGCGTTGTGTTGCAAGTGTTTGTGCAACACCACAACGCAACGCAATGCGAACACGCATTGCGTTCGTTGCAGAAAGCCATGCGTTGGGATGAGGAAACTTTCGGGCGCGAATACGATCTTGACATTTACATGATCGTCGCGGTCGACGATTTCAACATGGGCGCGATGGAAAACAAAGGACTGAATGTTTTCAATTCGCGCTACGTGTTGGCCAAGCCGCAATCGGCGACCGATGCCGATTATCAAGCCATCGAGAGCATCATCGGCCACGAATATTTTCATAATTGGTCGGGGAATCGCGTCACTTGCCGCGACTGGTTTCAGTTGAGTCTCAAAGAAGGTTTTACGGTATTTCGCGACCAGGAATTCAGCGCCGACATGAGCTCGCGCGCGGTGAAGCGCATCGCCGACGTAAATACGTTGCGCACCAATCAGTTTCGCGAAGATGCCGGTCCGATGGCGCATCCGGTGCGGCCGGAGTCTTATGTCGAGATCAACAACTTTTACACCATGACGGTATACAACAAAGGCGCTGAATTGATTCGCATGATGCGCGCGATCGTCGGTGCGCAGAAATTTCGCGCCGGTACCGATTTATATTTCGCGCGCCATGACGGACAGGCGGTCACGACCGACGATTTCGTGCGTGCGCTGGAAAATGCAAGCGGAACCGATCTTACCGAATTTAAGCGTTGGTACAGTCAGGCCGGTACACCGGAGTTACGCGTCGAGCGGCACTACGACGCGGCCGCGCGCACCTGCACCTTGACTGTGCGTCAGCGCTGCCCTGCCACGCCTGGACAGCCGGATAAGCTGCCGTTGCATATTCCTTTGGCGCTAGGCTTGCTGGACCCCAACGGTAACGATTTACCCTTGCAATTGGCCGGTGAGGCCGCGCCGGCCGGCACAACGCGTGTGCTGCACGTGCGTGCTGCCGAGGAACGTTACACGTTCGTAAACATCCCGCATGAGCCGGTGCCGTCGTTACTGCGCGGCTTTTCCGCGCCGGTAAAAATCGATGCCGATCTGAGTGAAGCCGAGCGCTGCTTCCTGATGGCGCATGACAGCGACCTGTTTAATCGTTGGGAAGCCAGCCAACAGTTGGCGGTGCAGATCATTTTGAAGCTGATCGAGCGCTTGCAAAAACGACAGCCCCTGGAACTTAATGCTGCGTCCGTAGGCGCGCTGCGCCAGATGTTGACAGACACTCGGCTTGATCCAGCATTTGTTGCGCACGCATTATCGTTGCCGGCCGAGACCTACATCGCCGAGTTCACAGCCGTGATTGATCCCGATGCGATTCACGGCGCGTGCCGCTTTGTGCGCCGTGCACTGGCAACGGAGCTGCGCAATATATGGCAGCAGGTATTTACAGCTAACCTGGACCGCAGCGAATACAGCATCGATGCGATGGCGATGGCGCGGCGTTCGCTAAAAAACACCGCATTGAGTTACTTGATCGAGCTGGATGACCCGGAGATTCGCCGTATCTGTGTCGAGCAATTCCACACCGGCACTAATATGACCGATGTGCTGAGCGCGTTGGTATTATTAATTAATAGCGAAGGCGTGGAGGGCGACACGGCGCTCGCGGCTTTTTACACGCAATGGCAAGACGACAACCTGGTACTCGATAAGTGGTTTGCGATTCAGTCCACGTGTCGTCGGCCGGACGCGCTGCAACGTGTCGTCGCGCTCACCCGGCATGCGGCGTTCAATATCAAAAACCCCAATCGCCTGCGCGCGGTGATCGGTGCCTTCGCACACGGCAATCACGTGAACTTTCACGAACGCAACGGAGCCGGTTATGCGTTGCTCGGCGACTATGTCATCGCGCTGAATGCGTTGAATCCGCTGGTCGCGGCGCGCCTCGTCAGCGCGTTTACCGCGTGGCGCCGCTACGACGTAGGGCGCCAGGTTTTGATGAAACAACAGCTCGAACGTTTGCGCGATCACCCCGGGCTATCGAAGGACGTTTTCGAGATCGTAAATAAGAGTTTGGCGTAAGATTTGTCCCTTCCAGGAACTTGCCGGAGCGCACACACAGCATACTCCGGCAGTTTTTCAGTCGTTGTGATCCTGCGGCAAAATTCGGCATACCTTCACAAACGCAATTCCAGTCGGTCACGCTCCCAAGAAATAGAGCAAAAAATGTTGATGACGTCACAGCTTGATTGATCGGTAGTGCCGGTTTTCTGTCCCGTCCCTATGTATTAATGACGCATCGTAGCCGGTTGAACCGGTTAAGGTTTTTTTAAGACGTTATAACCACCATCGCGCACGGAATAGCCATAGTTAATGGCCGTATTAGCGAGCAGCAACTTTTTTAAGAGAGCGGGGAGAAGGTATGAAAAAACAACTAAATTTAGTCGTCGCAGCGAGCATAGCGCTGGGCGTGGCGGCCTGCTCACCCGGCTCGCCGACGCCCACCGGTGTAAACAGCCTCAAAGGCAGCGCTGCGCAATTAGACTCCGCTTCATATGCAGCGCTGTCGCCGTTGCAGCAGTATCAAGTTGCCAACAAGCTGACCAGCGCGTTGTTCACAGGCGTACCTGCCAGGGAATTTTTTGCAGCCGGTAGTATCGGTGCGGATACAAGTAAGCTGGCCGTGTCGGAGAAATACGGCAACTTCTTAAACAAGCTGCGTAAGGATCTTGATACTCCGTTACTTGAGGAGCCAACTCCCGATTTGGCTAATCCTTAAGCTGACCCGTGGGCTAATGACCTGCGAAAACCTACCAAAATCCCGTTATCTGGCGATACCAGTACGCGATCGCGCAGCAAGAACGAGATTGTTAATTTGATCGAAGGCAATAGCGATTTAGTCCCTGTTAAAACGGCGAAATATACGTTTGATAACGTCGGTGGTGATTCCGGCAATAGCAGATCGGTGCAATATCCACTGGCCTATATATATGAAACGCCCCTGAGCGATGATTTTTTTGCGCGCTGGATGGCATATAAACTCGTTAA
>JACQEQ010000238.1 GCA_016200445.1 Gammaproteobacteria bacterium
AACCCAAGCGCCGCCTACGGTTAGCTTAGCAGAGCAAGTTTCAACTGCCGTTTTTAGGATTACGCACGCTAGACCCTGTTTTAAACGTCAAGACGGCGACCCTTTGCGGAAGGGCGCCCGATCCATAGGCGACTTTCGCATTGTAGGCTAGGTTGGAAAACCCAGCGCTGGCCGTCATGATCTAACCAATGCTGGGTTTATCACATCAACCTACCGCGCTGAATAAAATATACGCAGCGCGCTGGAAGAAACTTCAGCCGAGAAGCCGAAAAAAGCCGCGTAACAACCTCGAGCCGTCTGTCGATGTGCAAGAACAAAAACGAGTGCCTATTCTTGAAATCAGACAGCGGTGAAGGATGGGCTATGATTTGCGTTTCGGGCCATTGAATGCGTAAGTCGAATGACTACCGCGCCATTTGCAATACCGATATGCAATTACGCAAGTCAGACCCTGTTTTAAACGTCAAGACGGCGATCTTTTGGGAAGGGCACCCGGCCTATAGGCGACCTTCTCATTGTAGGCTGGGTTGATAAACCCAGCGTTCATGAGATCATCGAGACCATTGCTGGGTTTATCAACCCAGCCTACTGAGCTTTATTCCTCTGGAGTTTCCGTACCACAACAACTACCCACGACAGCTTGCACCCTATGCAGTAAGGCATCGGAGCTTCTTGCAGACGGGAGGAACGAAAATCTTAGCTGTTCTGTTCAAGTTCCTATTGTAACGATGCGGCGCCATCCTACTGGATTTGAAGTAGTTCAAGCCTTTATAGGCGTGAAGTGGCGATGAACTTTTTTTGAAAAAATCGTTCAAGATTTCATTGTCGCTACCCTCCCAACGCGCTCCGCAAATTGCTGTCGATGGCATCGAGAAACGCTTCGGTATTCAGATACTGATCCGGCGTGACCTGGTCGCCGTGTATGCACACCGCGAGGTCTTTGGTCATTTTGCCGGACTCGACAGTTTCGATGCACACGCGCTCCAGCGTCTCGGCGAACTTGGTCAACGCGGCGTTGTGGTCCAGTTTGCCGCGATGCAGCAGGCCGCGCGTCCACGCGAAGATCGACGCAATCGGATTGGTCGATGTCGGCTTGCCTTGCTGGTGCATGCGAAAATGTCGCGTCACGGTACCGTGCGCGGCTTCGGCTTCCACGGTTTTGCCGTCGGGCGTGACCAGCACCGACGTCATTAATCCCAGCGACCCGAAACCTTGCGCGACGATATCGGACTGCACGTCGCCGTCGTAGTTTTTGCAGGCCCATACAAAGCCGCCGTTCCATTTCATTGCGGCGGCGACCATGTCGTCGATCAGGCGATGTTCGTAGGTGATCCTGGCGGCGGCGAACTTGTCCTTGAACTCGGATTCGTACACGTCCTGGAAAATGTCTTTGAAGCGGCCGTCGTATTTTTTCAGAATGGTGTTCTTGCTGGAGAAATACAGTGGCCAGCGCTTTTGCAGCGCCATGTTGAAACACGATTGCGCAAAGCCGCGGATCGACTCATCGGTGTTGTACATTGCCAACGCCACGCCGTCGCCTTTGAAGGTGTACACCTCGTGCGAAATCTTTTGTCCGTCTTCGCCTTCGAACGTAATCGTCAATTTGCCTTTGCCTTTGGTGACGAAATCGGTCGCGCGGTATTGATCGCCGAACGCATGGCGGCCGATGCAGATCGGTTGGGTCCAACCCGGCACTAGACGCGGAATGTTTTTGATGACAATCGGTTCGCGAAACACGGTGCCGTCGAGAATGTTGCGGATGGTGCCGTTGGGCGACTTCCACATTTGTTTCAGCTTGAATTCCTGCACGCGTGCTTCGTCCGGCGTGATGGTCGCGCACTTGATGCCGACGTTGTATTGCTTGATGGCCTCGGCGGCATCGAAGGTCACCTGGTCGTTGGTCTGGTCGCGGTTCTCCATGCCCAGGTCGTAATATTTAATGTCAATATCGAGGTAGGGCAGGATCAATTTCTGCCGGATGAACGCCCAAATCACACGGGTCATTTCATCGCCATCGAGTTCAACCACCGGGTTCGCGACTTTTATTTTGCTGGTCATGATGTTGTCTTGTTCCTGTTTGCGTCTACTTATCGAATTCACACTGATCCAGTGGTTGCAAAACTCTAGCCATAGATTGGAATGAGCAAACTGCATCGCGCTGCGACAAAATTTGCACCAGCATGCAACGGCATTGTCACATTTTTCCCCAAGAGCGTGCAGCAGTGGCGTTAGTGTTCCGATGCAATGAGGCTGTTCTCATGTTGGTTTCAGGCGACTCCCATCCACAGCCAATGAGATGCGCACCCGGCGGAAACCGGCATATCGTTACTATCCCAAAAGCACTATGGAATTAGCCCCTAGGTGGGGCACAATGGCTGCGCCCGTGTAACCCTAGGAATTCTAATGGCCTTCGACAAAGCCAGTTTGCCCAAGGCGCTGATATTCGGTGCAATAAGTGCGGTGTTGTATACATTGATGTTCGTTTACTCCGGCGAACTGATTGAATTAGCGCATTTGACACGGCAGGGTGAGCACCTCTGGTTTATCGTTCCGATTCTCATCGCATTTGTTTTTTCCTACGTGCATGGCACATTCACCGGTGCATTCTGGGACACGCTCGGTTTGAAGCCTGCGCAAAAATATAACAAGAAGAAAAAATAGGAGCGCGCGTGGATATCATTTCTTTCATCGATGTCACCTTCACGAATGCTCTGCTGCTGTTTCTGGTCGGGATTGTCGGCGGCATGGTCAGCGGTTTCATCGGTTCCGGTGGCGCGTTCGTGCTGACGCCGGCAATGATGACATTGGGCGTGCCCGGTATCGTCGCGGTGGCTAGCAACATCTGCCACAAGTTTCCCAAAGCCCTGGTCGGCGCGATCAAGCGCAACAAATACGGCCATGTTGATATCAAGCTCGGTATCGTGATGGGCATCTTCGCCGAGTTCGGCATGTTGTACGGTAAAACCGTGATGACGAACATCAAGAATGTCTACGGCGATGTAGGCACGAATTTGTACGTGTCGTTTATTTTCGTGGTAGTGCTGGGAATTGTCGGCACTTTTGTATTGCGCGACGCGCGGCGTATGTTCAAGGCTGGCGACACCGGTCAAGAGTTCGTAGTTACCAAACTTGCGAAGTGGGTGCAGTCGATCAACATCCCTGGCACCATGATGCATTTTGATAGTCTGAAAGCGCGCGTGTCGGTGCTGTTTATTGTGCCGCTGGGATTTGCCACTGGCCTGCTGGCTTCGACGATTGCGGTGGGTGGTTTCATCGGCGTGCCGGCGATGATTTACGTTCTGGGTGCGCCGGCGATGATGGCTTCCGCCACCGAGTTGGTGATTGCCTTCGTGATGGGTTTCGGCGGCACGATTTTCTATGCCTGGGACGGCGTCGTCGATGTGCGGCTGGCGATGATTATCCTGCTGGGGTCGTTGTTCGGTATTCAGTTGGGTGCAGTGGGTACGACTTACGTGAAAGATTACACGGTCAAGCTGGTGATGGGCGTCATCATGGTGACGGTTTTGTTCAGTCGTTTCTTTTACATTCCTGGTTATTTGTCGCAATTGAATCTGATCGAAACGATGGCGCCGGAAACGCTTAAAACGCTCAAAATGCTCGGCGACGCTACGCTGTTTTTGGCTTTGGCCTTGGGCGCGCTGATCATCGTTTCAGCGCTGATCAAGGGCATGGCCATGCATAAAAAACAACACGAAGAGTTGGCGGCATTGGACGGCTACGAAGATTGATCTCCACTACTAATTTTTCCTGGTCACGACTATTTCCGTTTCTACTGTGGCGCGGGTTATTTACCCGCGCCAATCTGCGTGCCGATCTGCTGGCCGGACTGACCGGCGCAATCATCGTGCTGCCGCAAGGCGTAGCGTTCGCGACCATTGCGGGCATGCCGCCGGAATACGGGTTGTATGCGGCGATGGTGCCCGCTATCGTCGGCGCGCTGTTCGGGTCGTCGTGGCATTTGGTGTCCGGCCCCACCACCGCAATTTCAATCGTCGTGTTTGGTGCCATCAGCCCGATGGCAGAGCCGGGCGGCGCGCAATATATCTCGCTGGTACTTACCTTGACATTTATGGTCGGCGTGTTGCAGCTCATTATGGGCATTGCGCGGCTGGGTGTGTTGGTGAATTTCATTTCGCACACGGTGGTGATCGGTTTCACGGCCGGCGCGGCGATTTTGATTGCATCGAGTCAATTCAAGAATTTTCTGGGTATCAGCATCGCGCAGGGCAGTTCTTTCTATCAGACGATTTACGCCACGCTGACCGAGATTAGTGACATCCAGCCATGGGTGCTCGCGGTCGGTGTGGTGACCTTGGCAAGCGGAATATTGGCAAAGAAATTTATACCCAAATTTCCGTACATGATTGTGGCAATGCTGGCCGGCAGCCTGGTGGCCTTCGCGATGAATATGATGTTCGGCGTCGATGTGACGCACATCCGTACCCTCGGCTCCTTGCCCGGGAAATTGCAGCCGTTGTCGATGCCGGATTTTTCTCCTACAACACTACAACAGCTATCGCACTCGGCGTTGGCCATTGCGATCCTGGCGCTGACCGAAGCGGTGTCGATCTCGCGCGCCATTGCAGTTCGTTCGCATCAACGCATCGATGGCAATCAGGAATTTATCGGTCAGGGACTTTCGAATCTGGCGGGCAGTTTTTTTTCCGGCTACGCCTCCAGCGGTTCGTTTAACCGCAGCGGTTTGAACTACGAAGCGGGCGCCAAAACGCCGGTTGCATCGATACTTGCTTCGTTTTTTCTCGCGGGCATTTTGCTGCTGGTCGCGCCATTTGCCGCCTATTTGCCGATCGCCGCGATGGCGAGCATTTTGTTTCTGGTGGCGTGGGGATTGATCGATTTCAAGCACATCAAGATCATTATTAAAACCAGTCGTGCCGAAACGGCGGTGCTGGTCACGACATTTATATCCACCTTATTTTTGAATCTCGAGTTCGCAATTTATGTCGGCGTGATTTTGTCGCTGGCGCTGTATTTGAAGCGTACCTCGCGGCCGCGTATTGTGGTCCGGGTTCCTGACCCTAAATCTGAAAAACGTGCGCTCGTCACCGACCCGCATCTGCCGGAGTGTCCGCAGTTGAAGATTATCCGCATCGACGGTTCGGCATTTTTTGGCGCAGTGAATTACATCCAGGAAACCCTGCAAAACATTGGTGAGGGCGCCTCCCCGCAAAAGCATGTATTGGTGATCGCCAAGAGCATCAATTTTGCGGACATCGCGGGTACGGAAATGTTGGTACAAGAAGCGACGCGGCGGCGCGTGATCGGCGGCGGGTTATATTTTTACCAACTGAAAGATCAAGTGCGCAAGATGCTGGAGAAAAGCGGCTATATGGCCACCGTAAGGCCGGAGAATATTTTTCGTAGCAAGGCTGACGCCATTCAGTCAATTTTCGCAAAGCTCGATCACGATATCTGCAAGCGTTGCGACAAGCGCATTTTTTTAGAGTGCAAACAGATTCCGTTGGAAATAACGCCTCCGAATCCGCACGCTTGAGTGCATGTCAAGCATGCCGTAGCATCCGCTGCACCCCCCACTGAGTCTGCCTGTATGGTTACCTACACCATCAAACTTCTCCAGGACGGACTTTACGTCGTCGAGCAGGCCTTTACGTTATATGGCGCGGAGCTGGGTATCCGCATGACGATCATTCGGCTCAGCGACAACGTTCTGTGGCTGCATTCGCCGGTGCGTTACGGTGAGAATCTCGCTGCACAAATCGCAAATTTGGGTACGGTGCGATCCATAGTTTCGCCCAGCAAAATGCATCGTTTGTATTTGTCAGAATGGATTGCCGCGCATCCGCACGCAGTGCACTACGCGCCGGTCGGCATGCCGCATGTTCCAGGGAGTAAGTCACCAACCCTGCTGAGCCAGACGCCTCCCAAGGAATGGCAGGGTCAGATGGAGCAGCACGAAGTGCAGGGCATTCCGGATTTAAACGAAGTGGTTTTTTTTCACCTGCCGACACGCACCCTGATTTTGACTGATTTATGTTTCAACATTCGCGAAGGAACCTTGTGGACGCAGCTATTTTTCACGCTTAACGGAGCCTGGGACCGTTTAGCTCTCACCCGTATATTTCAGCGTGCGATTCAAGATCGTGTTGCATTTCGCGGCTCGATTGATCGTATTCTGCGCTGGGACTTCGACCGCATCATCGTCTCGCACGGTGAGGTCGTCGAGCGCGATGGCAAAGAGCGGTTCCGCGCTGCTTTCGAGAATCTGCGATAATCGCGTGGTTCTTACGCTGCATGGATGTCGGTTGTGGGCAAGACGGTTCTGTTTCTCTGTATATGTTTGATGATGGCAGGGTGCATGTCGGCGAGGCCCTACGACACATCGCCCGATAAGTCCGCGCACCTGGTGGGACGGCGCGCCATCATCAGAGATCGAGATATTGAGTTTGTCTATTTCGCGCAACTCGACAAATTGGATTTACGCGATCAGTGGTCCGATTATCCGCACGATCTCTATATCCCCCCGGGCTATCACACCTTGGTCGTCACCTGCGAGTGGTATGCCTCGCTGAACAGCGCCCCCTTTGTGACTGTCGCCCACCGCATCCGGCAACGGTTCATCATGGGTCACGAATACGATTTCAGCAGCCGCGTGGCTGACAAAGGCATGTGCGAAACCACAATGGTGGATTTAACCGTGGAGCAACGCAAAGAAACCGGCAAAGCGAGTGTGCCTGCTATTACCCCAACGCCGCTGGTCAAAAAAGTCGAGAAAAAGAGTTGAACTAAACGCCAAACTAGCACTACCCACAACTGAGTTAATTGGGGCATCATGCGCGCATCAATAATCAGTACGGAGAGTGATCATGTATTTGCAACGGAGTGTGTTTTTGATGGTATTACTTGCCGGGTGTACAGCAACCGGGCCTACCCTCGGCGGTAAGGATGCAAAGCTCATAGGGATGCGTGTGCCGTTGATCAGCGACGGCATGATACAGGCTGTGTATTTCACGCAGCTTGATGCGCGCGAGTTGCGTAATGTATTTAATCAATACCCGGCTTCGATTACCGTATCCCCCGGCACCCATCTGGTGACAGCGATCTGTGAGTGGCGTTCATCGCTGAGTGAAGCGCCAATCGCCAAAAACGTGCGGCGTTTTCGCATGGAGCTAGGCGCTGGCCAAACCTACCAGTTCACCAGCAGTTTTGAAGGCGGCGGACAATGCCAAACTGGGTTCGAAGAGGTTACTGACCAGAAACCGGAGCCCCCGGTAGCGCGCGATGGGCATTGAGCCGCGAGATTGCCGCGTGCTCGACCGCATGCGCGTCGATCACGTCAAAGCGATTACCAGATAAAGAATATACAAGGCACCATTCACGCTCAAGTGCCAGACACGCAATTGACCGCGTGCGTGGATTACGCGTAACCACAATGCTGCAATAAACGTAATCGCCACACCCGACAACACTTCGATTTGCGGCGTCCATGGTGTCAGCATGATGCCGATGGCGGGTAACAAGGTACCCTGAAACACCATTGCCCCGGTGATGTTACCGAATGCTAGCGTGTCCTTGTGACGGCGTATCCATAGAATGCTGTTCACTTTTTCGGGTAATTCAGTGGCAATGGGAATAATCAGCAACGACAGAAGTAAGGCCGAAATATGCAAAAGTGCGGCTGCTTCCTGCACTCCATTGATGAAGCCTTTGGCACCGGCGATCAGCAAACCCACGCCGAGCAGCAGTTGCAGCACAATGACCAGCATGTTGGTGGGTAGTCCGAGACGCGCTAACATCATTTTGCCTTCCGCCTCAGTGCCGTGTCCGTCTTTAACCAACTGAGTCGATGCTCGCAACGTGACCATGACGTACACGAAGTAAATTAAGACCATGCCGATGGCTAACGCAGCGCGCACTACGGTAATATCGTGTGGCACGAATAGCGCCACGCCAGCCAGCGCGAATGCCAACAAAAAGAAATTTAAATCACGGCGCAAGCCGGTGTGTTCTGGAGTGAGATGGCCGCTTAAGCCGCGTTTTGCGAGTACCGCAAAGGACATCAGCGCCAAAGACAACGTCGACAACATTAGCGGCGCCCCGAGGATTGCGCCGACGCCGATTTCTTCATTCACGTGGCTATCGGTGGTGCCTGCAAAAATGGCTAATAATGGCACCATGGTTTCGGGCATGGCCGTGCCTACTGCAGCGAATAATGAACCGGTCACGCCTTCCGAAATTTTCAAGCGTTCGCCGAGGTGTTCTAACGCATTCGTAAAAATCTCGGCAGCGATTAGAATCACGACCAGCATTAATAACAGTTGCCCGAAGACCATGGATTAATCACTCTCTAATAGAGAAGGCCGCAGTATATCAGCGCGGGGGAGTCTAATGCGATGGATCAGGACATGACTAAATACAACTGGACACTACGTTTGGCGGCGTTAGCAGTGCTTGCCTTAGCCAGCGGTTGTGGTCACAGCGCAGCCAAGGACGACTTCGAGGAAATCGGACGCTATGTGTTCGATGTATACGAAGAAAATTATTCTTGGGGTCACACCTTGCGCGGCTTTGTGATCGAACGCGATGGCCGGGTACGCACCTACGATCATAGCGATGAACGTTGGTTACCCACGCAAGACCGCGCGGGCCGTATCGCAGAAACCGATCTGGCGGATAAATTCTACGGTTCTAAAGTTCGCCTCACGTTACCTGCCGATGCGGTGCGCGCCAAAGCGAAGTTACTTCCGTACGCAGCGCATGGCACGATTACCCGTTTTAGCCAAGCGCGTGATCGCGGCCGTTTCGGTTTTGTCGGCTACATCTACGACCCTGACCGCACCAGCTACCGGGCGGTCGTGGTGGGTGCCGACGGCGATTGGCTTGAAACCAACTCCTCACCGGAAGCGCAGGAGTTACTGACGTGGTTGAATGAGGTGAAGGAAAAAGTCTCCGACGCGACACGTTAGTTAGATCAACGATTTTCCCGCCGCGATAATATTCGCATCAAGCTGTCCATCCCGCTGCTAGTCAAGATCCGGCGCATCGTCCCCAGGAAATAGGTAGGTAATGTGACGTAATAACGCGCCTTGGGACGCGTGCTTTCCAGCGCGTTAACGACTTTTTTCAATACCGCATCGGGCGGTAACGTAAACGGCTGGGCTGGCCCCGGCTTGGTCAAACGTCTTTCCATGCCTTCGTAAATCGTGCGGTGCGCACTGTGCTGTTTGTCGATATTTTTTTGGTAAAGCGCAAATGCATTGGCGCGAAACCGGCTGGTGATGGGGCCGGGTTCCAACATGCTGACGTGAATGCCGCTGGCGTGTAATTCCAGGCGTAACGTGTCAGTGATGCCTTCGAGCGCAAACTTGCTGGCGGTATAGGCGCCACGATAGGGCATGGCAACCAGGCCCAGCACCGAGCTGTTCATGATAATGCGGCCGTAGCCTTGTTTGCGCATAATAGGAATGACAGCGTTGGTTAACTCGATGGTGCCGAACAGATCGGTTTCGAATTGTGCGCGCAGCACCTCGCGGCGTAAGTCTTCCACTGCACCGGGCTGGCCAAAGGCGCCG
>JACQEQ010000011.1 GCA_016200445.1 Gammaproteobacteria bacterium
CAATCTAAGGCTGTTTGCAAATGATTATTTGATTTACCGGTTGCAGTCTTCCCGTTATGGCAGACATCGCAGCGACCAGTGACATTGCTGTGGTCAAATTTCCAATTTCTGGTGCTGTGGCACGTGTTGCACTCTGCCGTCGTCGGCACATGGTTATTCGATTTACCCGTAGCGGTCTTGCCATTATGACAACTACCGCAAGCACTAGTGATGTTGCGGTGGTCGAATTTCCAATCTGTGGTGCGGTGGCACGCATTGCAATCGGCGCCGCCGGTCGGCACATGGCTAGGTGACTTGCCTTCGGCGGTCCTGCCATTGTGGCAAGTATCACAACGAACGGTGATATTTTCGTGGCGGAAGGTCGTCGGTTTCCACGCCACAGTGGAATGACAAGTACCGCAGCCGTTGCTGGTGGGGATGTGCTTGGTAGGTTTACCCTCGGCCGTGCGGCCGTTGTGGCAGCTGTCGCAACGGCCGGTGACTAGATTGTGGTCCATGTGCGCGCCGGTCCACGCCAACGTGGTATGGCAGTCATCGCAGGTATTGCTGCTTGCGATATGGCGCGCGTGTTTGCCCGGCGCGATACCACCATTGTGACAACTGCCGCATTGCTGCGGCGTGCCTTTAAAGACACCTTTCACATGACAGGCTTCGCACGCGGTACGCACGTGCTGGCCGCTGAGCGGGAAGCCGGTCGTGAAGTGATCGAAGCGCGCGTCCATTTCGACGGCCTGTGCGGAACCGAACCACCAGGACAACACACACACAAAAATAAGTGTGAAATTTAGTCGATTATTCATTGCCGATTCCCTCCGCTCGAAACGTTAGCCGCATCGTGTACACCCTAAACGCGGTTTTGCAGTTGCTCAATTATTTCGCCACGCGCTTGAACGATTCCTGGTCATGACAGCGTTGACACGCGCGCCCGTACGCACCTTGATGCACATCCTGATCTGCATGGCACACACCGCACTCTTTCGGCGTGTCAAATTTGTCGGTCACTTCCGCCTTGTGGCAGGCCTGGCACACGATGCCTTTGTGCGCGCCCTTCAATTCGAAATGTGTTTGCGTGTTGTGATCGAACTTCCACGCCTTCCAGTCTTTGGCGAAATGACACCGTTCGCAACGCGAGCTTAACTGGCGTTTATGCACGTCGTCTTTGTCGTGGCAGGTCGCGCAACCGGGCTTCGCATTTTTGAAGTTACCGCTTTGGTGGCACTCCTCGCACCCCAGCGCCGCATGCGCACCGAGCAACGGAAAACGTACCAGATTGTGATCGAATTTTACGTCCGTCGACCAGCCTTTTTCATTGTGACATCGTTCGCACAGCTCGCCCAATTGACCGCTGTGCACATCAGACGAACGATGACAGGCCAAACATTTAGCGGGCAGCTTGTCATTGTACAAATGCCCCGGATGACAATCTTTACACTTGGTTTTCTCGTGCTTGCCGCGCAACGCGAACGTGGTGCGGCTGTGGTCAAAACGTGCTTCCTTCCATTGCTTCACGTTGTGGCACTCCTTGCACTTCTCGCCGTACAAGCCTTGATGTTCGTCACGCAGCTTGTGGCAAGAATAGCAGTCGGTCTTGAGCTTGGCATCCTTGTCTTCCGGTTTATGGCATTGCGCGCATAGCACGCGTGCGTGCGCATCTTCGAGCGGAAATTTGGTGTCTTTGTCGTGATTGAATTTCTGCGTCGCCCAGCCCAGCGTGTTGTGGCAGTCCTTGCACTTCTCGCCGAACTGGCCTTTGTGCTTGTCGTCTTTCTTATGGCAGCCATGGCAGTTCACCGGTACATCCTTGTACTTATGCTTGGGATGGCAGTCCGCACACGCTACGCCCTTGTGCTTGCCGTCGAGCGAAAATTTCGTTTGACCGTGATCGAAAATAAAATCCTTCCACTTGGTTTCGTTGTGGCACCCCGCGCACTTGTTGCCGAGGCTGCCCTGATGTTTGTCGACGGTCGCGTGGCAACCCACGCAGTCCAGCGGTCCCATGGCAGTCGTAGCACACCGATGCAGCCTGACGATATTTTTTGTCCGCCGCATGACACGCCGTGCAACGCGTCGTAGCGTGACGCCCACGCAACGGATAGTCAGTCGCAGTATGGTTGAAAGTTTGCGCGTCGAGCAGCACGATGGCGGCATCGCGGCCCTTGTGCTCGCTATGACAGCCCTTGCATTCGCGCGTTTTCACATCGGGAATACGGCCGTGCAATCCTTTGCCGGACTCGATGTCGCGCGCAATGTTTTCATGGTCATGACATTTCAGGCAATGATCGTTTTGAAAGGTCTTTTTCAGTAACACATGGCAATTGGTGCAGTCGGTTTCAAACTTCGCGTGACTTTTGTGCAACGGACCCGGCATCAAGGCCTGTTCCATGCTGTTCAGAAAATCCGCGCGTGCAACCACCATATTCAGCAACAACGCCAAACTAAAAATCAGCCAACGCATCGTTAGTACAAATGCACGGCAAACACATGCACGATGCCGCTCAACAATAGCAAGTACAGCAGCGGCACATGGGCGTGCAGCCAAAACGCGAAGAAGCGCTCGTAAGCGCTGAACAAGGCGACTTTTTTTAACAGCGCAAAGTGCATGCGCAAGCGGCGTTTGCTGTCGCGCCAGTGCGCCGATAGCGTCGGCGCATCCCAGCCCTCGCGTTGCGCCTGGGCGCGCAATCGTTGTTTGAGTTCGCGCCGTGTATGCCATGCCACCCAACCACTGCGCGCGACATACAGCAATACACGCAACGTGGCTTGCACCACATCGCCAGGTGTTGACAACATGCGGCGCTGAAAGCTGTCGAGCTGCGGCGTGGAGAAATCGTGCCCCGCCGCGTCCCACGCGGCGATTACTTCGCGCACTTGCGCCTTGCGCCCGTCCAATCCGAAATGGATTTTGGAATAGAGATAGCGGCCGATGACACCGCTCAGGAACACCAGCGTCATCGACACTAGCGCAATACCGCCGTTAAGCGAACCGATGTGAAACGTCGAATGCAGCAGAATCAGAAACGGGCCCACGACACCGAAAAAAATATGGATACGCAGCATGTAACGCAACAGCGGGCGCAAGAATGCAACCCGTTTGGTGAAGGCGTATACCAACGCGAGCAGAATCATGATGCCGCCGGCCAGACCGAGAAAATATCCAAGCCCTTCCTGGGCGGTGTAGATTCGTTCGTTCCAGTGCATGCGGCCATAGAAAAATACGGCGGCAAACAACAGCGGCAATGCCAGTGCGAGCGACAGTTCGCCGCGACGGGCAAGTTTTTCGACCGAGACTTTTGCCGCAGGTGGCGCTGCTGCGGCAGGCTTGTCCGCAATGGCATTTGGTATTGACACAAAGTTTCTCCGCAACGGCTTGCTCATATGCATGTCGAATTAAAACGAGTCGGAGACGAGTGTATCGACATGCCGTTAGATGAAGGTTAAGTTGTCCATCCGTGTATTTTCATGATGCGAATCTTCCACCAATTGACGTGACTAATCCAATGCAATCACTTCAGGAATACGGCTTACTGTTTTTGTATCTGCTCCCGATCGCGCTGGTGTTGTTGTGGCGTAATTGGGCGCGCCGGCGTGCATCGGCGCGTCAACTCGCCCAGCTGGAAGAAAATCGAAAGTCCGGGTTACTCGAACCCGCCTCGCTGCATCCGAACATCGATACGGAAACCTGCATCGGTTGCGGCAGTTGCGCGGCCGCCTGTCCCGAAGGCGATGTGATCGGTCTTATTAATGATCGCGCCGTGTTGATCAACGCCACGCACTGCATCGGTCATGGAGCCTGCGCGGCGGCCTGCCCGGTACAAGCCATTACGCTGGTGTTCGGCAGCGAAAAACGCGGTGTCGACATCCCCAGCGTGGACAAAAATTTCGAGACCAACGTACCGGGCCTGTTTATTGCCGGGGAATTGGGCGGCATGGGACTGATCCGCAATGCGGTGGAACAAGGGCGGCAAGCATTGGAAGCCATTCGCAAGAAAGACGGCATCGGTACGGGAGCTGATCTCGACATTGTAATCGTGGGCGCCGGTCCGGCCGGATTTTCCGCGACGCTCGCCGCGCACCAGCATAAGCTGCGCTACCGCACGCTGGAGCAAGAAGCGCTCGGCGGCACCGTGTCGCATTATCCGCGCGGAAAAATTGTCATGACACAGCCGGTAATGTTACCGCTGGTGGGCCTGGTGAAACTACGCGAGACCAGCAAGGAGGCGCTGCTTGACTTCTGGACCAACACCATGCAAAGCACCGGCATCACCATCAATTTCCAGGAGCGCATGGAAGCAGTCACGCGCACCGGCTTAGGCTTCGTCGTGAAAACCACGCGCGGCGAATACCGTACCCGCACCGTGTTGCTTGCGATTGGCCGGCGCGGCACACCGCGCAAACTCGATGTGCCGGGCGAAGAGCTGTCGAAGGTGGTTTACCGCCTGATCGACGCCGAGCAATACTGCGGCCAGCACGTGCTGGTGGTCGGCGGCGGCGATAGCGCGATGGAAGCCGCGTGCAGCATCGCCGACGAGCCGGACACGCACGTCGCATTGTCTTATCGCAGCGATTCCTTCAGCCGCGCCAAGGAGAAAAATCGCGTGCGTGTGGAACAGGCGGTTAGCAGCGGACGGCTAAAGGTGTTACTCAAATCCAGCGTGCAAGAAATTCATCCGCAACACGTCGTGCTCGACCACGCAGGTAAGCGCCTTGAGCTCGCCAACGATGCCATCATCGTCAGCGCTGGCGGTATCCTGCCCACCGGCTTGCTGAAAGAAATGGGTGTGCAGGTGAACACCAAGTTTGGCACCGCGTGACGGGGCAACCTGGTGTGTGAATCACGCTTGATACGCTTTAATCTGGCCCGATGAAGTTTGAAGTCAACATTTGACTTTGAAACTGTTCAGCTGCGCAAAACGCAGCATCACTTCCCTCTTGCAGTGGGAAGGAACTTGAATCATCGAGCCGTATCAATAGCTTTAGCGAAACCGTCCGAAGATTCCGCCCTTGTTTTCCGCTGCGTAGTTTTCCAAAGCCTGCACCACCGCCGTATGTGAACGCGCGCGCGCGGCGCTTAAGGGGGTGTCGCCGGTTTTATTTTTCACGTCCGGATGCGCGCCTTTGGCAAGCAGTAGTTTGACGACCTCGGCGTGTCCGCCTTGGGCGGCGAGCAACAGCGGTGTGGTCCACTGTTCGTTTTCGGCGTTGGCGTCGGCGCCGTGTTCAAGGAGCCAGATTACGACTTTTTCATGCCCGGCACCGGCGGCCAGATGCAAGGCGGTGTTGCCCTCGCGGCTCTTGGCATCGACCCGTGCGCCAAGCAACTTGACCACATCGAGACGGCCAGTGCGCGCAGCGGCCATCAGCGGAGTTTCAAAATCAGCACCGGCTGCATTGGGCTGCAAGCCCGCGCTCAGCAAAAGCTCGACCACGGCGGCATGGCCGTTGCGCGCCGCCAGCCACAATAAATCGCGCCCCTGCGCATCGTGCCAGCCGCTCGCGGCGCCTTGCTTGAGCAACGCCTCCACCAGCTCGGTTTGCCCAAGTTCCACGGCGAGACTCAGCGCGTTTACGCCGGTTTTAGTACGTGTCGAAATATTTGCGCGCGCGTCTAATAATTTTCGCGCGGCTTCGGTGCGCTTCTCGCTCACTGCATAAATCAATGCGCTGCGTCCTTGCGCATCGGTCGCGTCCAACGCTGCACCGGCTTGCAATAACGGCGCAAGCAGCGCGACGTGGCCTTCGCGCGCCGCCAACATCAGGGAGCTCACACCTTGCTTGTTGACGCTATTCACCGCCGCTTTGGCCGCGAGCAATTTTTCGACGACGGCAAGCTGGTTTTTCCACGCAGCGAACATCAACGCGCTGTGCCCTTCCGGTTCCAACGCGTTGACGTCGGCGCCCTTGGCCAGCAGCTCGGCCACGAGGGGCGCGCGCCCTTCCCAGGCGGCAGCCATCAGCGGCGTCCAGTGCTCGTAAAGCGAATTTGCGGGTGCCGCTTCCACTTTGATTTGCGGTGCTTCGGTCAACGCATGCGTATGCGCCCCATGCGCAACGAGCCAGGTTGTGACCTCTGCAAATTTTCCTTGCTGCGCCAAACTCCACGCGCTGTGGCCAAGCCGATTGCGCGCGTCGACGTCGGCACCGCTTTCGACCAGCAGCTTGACCAGCGGCAACGTGCCTTGCTCGGCAGCCAGCAGCAGCGCGCTGTCTTGCTGTTTATTGCGCGCATTGACCGGCGCGCCGCCCTTGAGCAGTGCTTGCGCCACGGCGAGGTGCGCGCCGGCGGCGGCAAAATGCAATGCGGTCCAACCTTGCTTGTTAGTCATCTCTTTGGTGGCGCCAGAGCGTAACAATTGCGCGACGGCATTGGCATGGCCTGCGGCGGCAGCCATCATCAAGGCGCTGTCGCCATTGTCGTTCTGCAGGTTGAGGTTGGCATGCGACACAATCAATTGCTCAAGAATGTCGGCGTAACCGTTCTTGGCCGCCAGCATCGCGGCGGTCCAACCCAATTTGTCCGCCGCATTGGGATTGGCGCCGGAACTTAACAAAATGCGCACGCCTTCGTCGTAGTTGCCTTCGACGGCCAAGCGCAACGACGTGCGCCCGCCTGCATCCGGCGCATCGAGTTGCAGCGATGGCACCGCGACCAGCAAGCGCAATACATCCGCCCGCCGGGCAAGAATCGCGTGCATCACCGGCGCAATGCCTTCGGCATCACGGGTGTTGACATCCGGGCCGCCGCGCAGCACCGCATGCACCGCCGCCAGGTTCGACTGCTGCATCGCGTGTAGCAACGGCGTCCAGCCTTTCTTGTCTTGCGCGTTGACGTTAGCTTTGTGTTGCAGCAACAGATCCACCGCCGCAGCTTGCCCCTTGCCCGCCGCGCTCATCAGCGCTGTGCGCAGCAGAGCATCGGTTTGATCGACCGGCGCAGCTGCTGTCAACAACAGGCGCATGACTTCGGTATGCCCGCCTGCGGCAGCCAGCGCGAGCCCAGTCTCACCCTGTTTATTCGCCTGCGGCGCGCGCGCGCCGGCGTCGAGGAGTTGCTTGACGATGGCGGCGAATCCTTTGCGGGACGCTTCCAGCAGTGCGGTGTTGCCGTAGGCATCGGCGGCATCGGCTGCGACACCTTGACTCAACAGTGTAGCGACGCGTTCCGCACCGCCTTCGCGCGCGGCGCTGCGCAGCGCCTCGGCAGGATCACCGGCCTGCGGTAGCGGAGCCGCCGTGCTGCCTTGATCCAGCTCGGCGAGCCGCCGCTGCGCCGCCGCTTCGCCGTTATCCGCTGCGGTTTGCAACCAGCTGCGCGCTTGCTTGGCATCGCGCGCAACCCCCCCGCCGTTTTCATACATCACCGCCAAGCTGAATTGAGCGGGTGCAAATTTGTTCTCTGCCGACTGGCGCATCAGTTGCGCGGCACGTTCCAAATTTTTTTCCACGCCCTGGCCGCTGCGATACAAGCGCGCAAGATTATAGATGGCTTCAGCATTGCCGCGCGCGGCGCTTTGCTCGTACCACTCGCGTGCGCGCGTGAAATTACGTTCGACCCCTTTGCCTTGGCGATGCATATCGCCTAACGCGTTTTGCGCGCGCGCATCGCCGCTTTGCGCCAACGCAGTCCAGCCGGCGATCGCGCGCGCGTAATCGCCGCTGTCGTATGCGCGCTGCGCGCTGTCAAGGTCCGCAGCCTGGGCGGCAACTAGAAAAAGGAGCCAAAGTGCGACAATTAATTTACCGGTATGCATGCAACTACCTGAACGAGTATTGAGGGGCGATTGTAGCAGGCGAAATTCTTAAGCAGATTTTATAAATCGTTGCGTGCGGATAACAGCATGCTTATCGATCCGGCACGATGCAGTTTGAACTTTATCAATGCGCATCAAGCATCAGAAGCATGGAAAAAGAATCTGCAAGATTTCAGACGTTGAAGCAGTTGCACGAACGGCGCAAGCAGGCGGAGCAATTGCATCGTAAATTAGGTTGGAGTGATGCGCGACATCGGTAGCAGCAGCTCATCTGCGGCGCTCGGTAGTCACGAGACCGCTCTGATAAAAATCTTCGCTTAAGAATTCATATCAATAATACCGGCTCCGCGCGCGGTCACATCTTTGGGAATGTAATACCGCAGCAACGTGATTCGCAGATTCTTTATACGGATAGGCTTAAATGGAAGTAAGCACAGTAGCGACGGAAGAGCGACGTGCCAACCCGCGCCTTGACGCCATCAGCCAAGCACGCGTCCAACGGCGCAACCCGCTTTTTACTACCCGTATCTGGCATGGTGCGCTTCGCAACGGTAGTCGCGGCGGTGCCTGCTTACATGTCAACACCCCGTTGGATTTAGGCGAATGGATCGATCTGAAGCTCGATCCGGGCGTTATCCCATTTGTTACTGCCGGCCAAGCAACCATCGAAGCACGTGTCGTGCGTCAAATCGCATCGAGCGATCCTGCGGTGCATGGAGTATCGAGCTATACCTTCGGCGTGGAGTTCAAACGCAATATAAAATTGCGGCTGGCGCACGCATGGTATCGCTCGATACCGTGGCTGGTAACCGCGCTGTTTATCGCCGGTGTTGTCAACGTCGGCTACCTTAAAAGCTTTAACCTCGATTCGTTTTGGTATCAGCCGCTCCTGAATTTTTACAGTATTCTGATTTCGATTTTCATTTTGTCGCGGGTGTTGCTCGCGCTATTTTACCGGCCGCCCAAAAATCTCGGTTATCAACCCGCCGTCACCGCGATTATTGCGTGCAAGAACGAAGAAGACTCCATCGCCAAAACCATTGATGTGATTTTCAATTCGGACTATCCGCGCGAGCGCCTCGAAGTCATTGCGGTCAACGACGGCTCCACAGATCGCACGCTCGAAGAAATGCGCGCTGCGCAGCGGCGTAATCCGCAACTAAAAATTATCGATTTCAAAAAAAACCTCGGCAAACGCCATGGGATGGCCGCAGGCGCGCAGGCGGCGAAGGGTGAAATTCTCGTCTATATCGACTCCGACAGTTTCGTGCAACCCGATACGATTCATAAACTCGTGCAAGGCTTTGCCGACCGCGACGTCGGTGCGGTGTGCTGCCATGCCCATGTGCAAAACGCCAGAACCAACTTGCTGACCAAGATGCAGGAAGTACGCTACTACATCGCCTTTCGCATTGTAAAAGCCGCCGAATCGATATTTTCCAGCGTGTCGTGCTGCTCGGGCTGCTTGGCGGCGTATCGTAAAGAATATGTCATGCCCGTGCTCGATCACTGGCTCAACCAAACTTTTTTGGGTGAAATCGCCACCTTCGGCGACGACCGCAGCCTGACGAATTACATGCTGCGCCGCTACCGCGTGATCTACGATTCCGAAGCCGTGTGCACCACCATCGTGCCAGAAACCTACCACGTATTTTTTCGTCAACAACTGCGCTGGAAAAAATCCTGGATCCGCGAAAGCCTCATCGCGTGCACCTTCATCTGGCGTAAACACCCCACCGCAGCGATCTCCTATTACCTGGGCGTGCTATTTCCTTTCGTGGGTCCGCTGGTGGTGCTCAATGCACTGGCTGTCCCGCTACTGGGCGCAGCGTCGCCATCGCTGTCGTACCTCTACGGCGCGATCTTGATGTCGTTTCTCTATAGCTTGGCGTATCTGGCGCGCTTCCGTAACACGCTGTGGATTTACGGCGTGTACTTCACGTTTTTTTATATGTTCGTCTTGGCTTGGCAAACGTTTTACGCATTGCTCACCGTGCGTCGTAATCATTGGGGGACACGCTGATCCATGTACATCCCGGAAACAGAGGCGCTGCGCCCGCGTTCGTTTCGACGCGATAGCGTTGCGTGGCTGTTATTTATTGTCATGACCGTAGTTGCCGGACTGAGTTGGTATAAATTTAGCCATCGTGTATATGCTATTTCCGCATTACCGGCGGCGGCCGATACCGCCACACCGCGTATCACTATTTTGTCGTTTGATCGCATCGTGAGCGAGCCCGACGGCGCGCATGTGAGTAAAGAACAGCTACGCGAACGTTTGTCGGCACTGCGTGCCGATGGTTTTACTACCATCAGCGTGGCGCAACTCGAAGCGTTCTACCATGACGCCCGCCCCTTGCCCGAAAAGCCGCTGTTGTTGCTGTTCGAACACGGCTACATGGAAACCTATCGCAACGTCGACCCGCTGTTGCGCGACTTTGGCTGGCACGCGAGCTTAGGCGTACAAACCCGGCGGCTGCAAGATCGCGACACCGCGTTTGTCTACTGGGATCGACTCCAGCGCATGGTCGACAGCGGGCTGTGGGACATCGTCGCGCAAGGGCACCGCACCGACCAGCCGATTGTCGCGGGCTCGAATGCGTCGTTAGGCAACTTCCTGGCCAGCCGCGCCTGGCTTGAAAATACCCGGCGCCTTGAGTCCACTAGCGAATTCTCTAACCGCATCGATGAGGATCTGGCCACCAGCTTAGAAAGCTTTGCAAACAACCTAGAACGTTATCACGTGTCGGCATTCAGTTATCCGTTCGGCAAGCTCGATCATCTAACTGATGATGTCAATCTGCGCTCCCTTGTAGAAACAGCCGTCAGTCATCATTTCAAACTCTCGCTGGTCGATGATCTCTTCGGCATGAACGACGAATTCAGCTCGCCGCAGCATCTAAAGCGGCTGCGGGTTACCCCGGCCCTGTCCGCCACTGAACTGACCGGACGCCTTGATCGTGCGCTGCACTCCTCTGCCTCATTGGCCGCAGAACAGCAATCGTGGATCACCGGCTCAGGACAATTCGAACGGCACGGCACTTCGTTGTCACTACATGGTTCCCCTAGTGCAGAAGCCTGGTTGGCCGGTAGCCCCTGGGAAAGCGACTGGAAAGTACAAGCTGATATTTCCCTGCAACAGGGAGAGTTCTGGCTGGTATCCACCGGCGTCGAATCGCGCACGCAATGGCGCTTCGGCGGACGCCACGGCAGCGGCACGCTGCAATTGCAAAGCATCGACACCAGTAGGAACACGACGACATTGGCAACCTTTCCGGTCGTAATCGACGCTACCGAAACTCATCATCTCGCCATAACTAAGCGTGGCGCGGGAGTGTGGATCGAGTGGGATCACGCACCGCTCACGCAACGGCCGGTTTACATTGCGGCTGAGACGCGCAGCCTGTTGGGCTGGAAAACCTCCGCTGGAACAGGTTCGGTCGAATTACACATCGACCATTTTGCATTTACCGCGTATCCCTATACCGTCGCCGAGTTATCCAACGATCCATCGTCTGCCGAAATTCAAGATTTGATCGTGCGTGCACCGCTTGTTGCTGCAATTACTTTTCCCTGGGCAAGCATCGACACCGGCAAATTGAAAACTGAAGCACCCGTAGATGTCGTCTTCGACATTCTTGCGCGCCGCTATGGCTGGGACCTGTTACCCACCGTATCCGTGTTTGAATCACATCGGGCCACGCGCGAGCAGATCATAAACGCCTTGCAGACTGCCATCGTTCAATCAAAGCATGGCATATTTCTGCGCGCGGACAGCTCGCTCAACGACGAGCTCGCCGCATCGATTCAGGCCACGCAACGCCAAGCGGCCCGCCAAAACAAACGTTTGGTGCTTGCTGCACAACCCAACCGTCAATTCAACACCGCGTCCGCTGCACCGCAATCTCCCCTGCTGAGCCGTTAACAACTACGAGCATTTGTACCATGTTTAGACATATTAAATTCAATGCGCTATCACGCGCGTTACTGACCGCCCTCGCGCTATTCATGGCCGGCATCGATCACAGCTGGGCACGCTCGCCCGGACAAGACGCGCTGGATCAAGGTAGCGATTATTTTCTTCACAACGACTTCCAGCGTGCGGCGCACGCCTTCAAGCAAGCGGTGGAACTTGATCCCGCACTGCTGTCTGCTTGGGAGAATCTGGGTTGGGCTTACCGCAAATTGCACCGCGACAACGACGCGCTGAATGTCTGGGAAACTGTTCTGAAGATCGAACCCCGGCATAGCGAATTGCTCAATGCGGCGGCCGAGATCCACACCGAACGCGGCGAAGATAAACACGCCATTGCGCGTTATGAAAAAAGTCTACACCTTACCCCGCAACAACCGCTGATTCACTTGCGCGCGGGGGATCTTTACAAAAAACTTGGCCATCTCGAATCGGCCGTCGAACATTATCTGCAGGCTGCCGAAGATCGCACTCAGAAAGAATCTGCCTATGCACGCATCGTCGCGACCTATGAAAATCTGGGACAAACTTTGCGCGCGTGCGAGTTTTTGGAGCAGCTCGCCCAAGAGCAGGGCCTCTCTGCCGCACTGAAACGGCAACTTGCTCGGCTGTACGCTACTCAAGGCGATTCAGCATTTAAAAGCGGCAGTTACGTGCTTGCCGCACGCCATTTTAGTTCTGCCGTGCGCTGGGGCGACGATCCGCAGTATCAAATCAGTCTGGGGTGGGCACTGCGTAAGCAAGGCGAAATTGCCGCCGCGATTCAGACCTGGCAACGCGCTATCGACACACAGTTAGGCTCCAAACTTATTTATCAAGCGTTGGGCGATGCATACCGCGATCTGGGCGATGCCGCAGCAGCACAGCGCTGGTATGAAAAAGCGTATGCCCAAGGAAATGACAAATCGGCGGCTGCATTGCGTCTTGCAGAAAGCGCATTACAACAAGCAGACCGCACCGGCGCTGTGCATTGGATCGATGCATGGATGGCGCAAAATTCGTTCAACCCGAATCATGCCAAGAAAATCGCTAATCTATACATTTTGTACGACCACATCGACTGGGGCATTGCGGACATGACAGCGCGTTTAACGCGCAGCCCCGCACCAGCGATCCGCGCAACTCTCAGTTTGTTGCATACCGCTGCTGCCGAAATCGCGTTTCAGAAAAATGACTATGCCGGTGCAATCGAACGTTATCAGCAGGCACTTGCGAACAACCCGGTCAATGCCGACGCATTGCGCGATCAGGGTTGGGCGTTTTGGCGGCTACAACGCTGGGACGACTGCCAGCGCGCTTGGGATGCATTTGCTCGTGCTTATCCGCTTTCGATCGAACCGCACAATCTGTTCACGCAATTCTATCTGTACCGGAAAGACTATCGAACCGCGATTGCGCACGCCACGCAAAGCTTGAATTTAGTTCCTAAGCAACCGCAGCAACAATTGAAATTGGCCAAAGCGCTGTATCTTGATAACCAGTTTTATAAAGCCGATGCATTAGCACGGAACCTTGCCGCCGAGAATCCGGACAACCTTAATGCGCAAGTTTTTCATGCCGAGCTTATCAGCCGTTATCAACGGCATGCTGAAGCTAAAGCGCAATGGGAAAACGTGTTGCGCCTTAACCCGGGCTCGGCACGCGCGCGTTTCATGTGGCTGCGCGCCCGCTATGAACTCGGCGAATATGAAGCTGCGATTGCAGGCGTTAAAGATCTCGTTGAAACGCAAGGACCCACCGAAACGGCCTTGCATTGGCTGGCAGAAGACGCAACGGCACGCAACGACCCTACCGAAGCAGCACGCTGGATGCAGCGCCTGGTCGAGTTTGCTCCCGAGCGGCCGGGTTACTGGCTGGATCTGTCTGGCATCTACCTTGACAATAACGATCGCGAGCACAGCCGCGCAACCTTGGATCTTGCTCACGCTTATCATCCGCAGAACGTCGAAATTCTTCAGGCCATTGCCGAGGACGATGTCAACAACGGAAAATACGAAACGGCACTGACAACCTACCAGGAGATTTTGGCGAAGCATCCCACCTACCGTCCAGCCTATGCGGGAACAATCTATTCACTAATCGCCATCAAACAATACTCTGCAGCGCTTGCGATGATTGAATCCGGCACACAGCGTTTCTGGAAGGAATACGAAATCGATTTATTACGCAGTGCAATTTTATTCAACACCGGCGATGACGCCCAGGCAGGCGGGCTGCTGGAAAAAATCAGCGCTGCGGACGAAAGCGCGGTGTATGTTCCGATCCTGCTCTACCACGGTATCAGCAAAAATCCGCGTAATGAAAAGACCATGTACCTTGGCCAACTCGACAGCCAGTTCAAGGCACTGCACGATGCAGGCTATACGGCGCTTACCGTATCGGAATTTAATAGCATGGTGGACGGCAAACAACCGTTCCCGGCCAAACCGGTGTTGATCACGTTTGACGACGCGCGTAATGATTCATTTGAACTCAGCGATCCGCTCCTTACGAAATACGGATTCACCGCCACCATGTTCGTACCCACGGCAGAAATTATCGACAACCACCCCTTCTATGCCGACTGGTCCACGCTGAAAAAATATCAGAACACGCGACGTTGGGATTTTCAAAGCCACGGGCATCGTGCGCACGAATTAATCCAACTCGACAGCAGCGGAAATACCGGCGGATTTTTGGTGAATCGAGAGTGGCTCCCGGATCTGCAGCGTCTGGAAACTACCGATGAATATGTGCAACGCTTGGATGAAGATTATTTTTCCAGCATGCGCCTATTACTCGAAAAATTACCAGGCCCGGCACTTGCGGTATACGCATTTCCGTATTCTGAGGCGGGCCAGCAACGCGTGGGCAATGCGCCGGAATCCTACGACACGAACCTGCGCCTGCTGGCCAAGCATTTCCGGTTCGGCGCGATACAGGATCAAAGCGGCTACAATTTAGTCAACGTCGGGCGCACCCCTTCGCTCTTGCTGCGCCGCTTCGCAGTACCGCGCACCATGGACGGCAGCCAGTTATTACAACATCTGGCCGAAAAACACCCTGGACAATTGGCGCGTCTGGCACGTGCGGAAATGGTCTACTGGCAGGGACGCTATTCAAAGGCGCAAACTCTCTTCGAAAATATCAGCACTGCGGGCACCGCACCCGAACAAAAAAAACACTATTTCCTTGCCTCCATCGCGTCGCACCAAGGTCGCGATCGCACTGCGCTCAAACATATCACTGCGGCCGTGAGCAACGTACCCGACATACCCGGCAACGTGCGCCAACTGCGCAGTGAACTCTTGTGGGCTAACCGTCCAAGCGTGTCGGCGCGCATGGAGCAGTTCCACGACTCCGATCGGCGTGAATCGGAAGCATTTCAAACGCAGGTTTTCTATCCGCTGGAAAACCCGGTGAATCTCTCGGCCAGCGCCGGAGAGACTAAATTGCATCAGCCGCACTATGCCGGTCTGACGCTTAATAATGTCAATGTCGGAACCCGCTGGCACTTTGCGCCACAGGCTGAACTCGCACTCGAACTGCGCGCGCAAAATAGCGCATCACATACCGCAACTACGGGCGGCCATCTGCAAATGAATTTTGAAACTGATCTCATGCGCGCGCAGATGGCCGTGGCGCGTGAAGACGTAATGACACTGCCAGGCTGGCAGACCGGGTTACAGGTAAAACGCTTGTCAGGCACGCTCGATATGCGGGTTTCGCGCTTTTGGTCGGCACGAGTGGCGGCTGTACAGAGTTTTTACGATGATGACAATACCCGGCGCGATTTATCCGCAACTGCATATTATTCGTTGCCGCAATTACATCAGCTGCGACTCGGGCTTACATCAACCTACAGCGACACCCGCTTTTCATCTCCCGCTTATTACTCGCCGCGCGGCCTACGTGTCACGGAAATTGTCGCGCATTACCGTGATCGTCTCGCCGGAGATTGGAGCGTGAGTGGCCAAGCCGGTGCAGGTCGCGCCGCCGATGAGCAGCATGCGAAACGCAACGCGTTTAATCTTTCGGCCGAGATTACACAAAATTGGTCCGAGCAACTCCGCCTGCCGTTAACGGTGAATTATCAAAATACGGTGAGCTACCGGAGTTTGGCGATTTCAGCCGGTGTCGATTACCGTTTTTAGGCTAACGCAGATACTCACGCAGCTGTATCGCAATGGCTGGGTCATAAGCGCCCAGGTTCCACAAAATCGTGGATCGATACCCGCGCTGCCGCAGCAGCTTTAGCTTGGCACCGATACTTATCGCATCTTCGTAATAGACCGTGGTACGTACGTTGTCGACAGTGGTTACAAAGTGCGGGACCAGATCGTCCGGGCCGCGCTCCACCGGTGCGCTCGCACCACCACGCAGAGCCTGTGCTTGACTATAAGTGACGCCACGCACTTTGACATCGCTCCAGCCCGCACCAATCGCTTTTAATACCGGCACGATTTTTTCACGCGCGCACTGTGTCTCTGCATAAGTCAATATATGGCCCATCCACTCGGGCGTGGCGATCGGACCCGGCCCGGTTTTTCCGCTGTGCTGGTTGTAAAGCATCACTTGCACACGGTCGGCGGCTGCACACAACCCGCTCCAATCGGCTGCCCCGCGATTCTGCGTCGATTTGGGTTCGACCGTCACCGACAAGCGCAGGCCGAGTGTATGCAACTCGTCCGCCAGCTCGCCGATGAAGCGTGTGAAGGGCTCCCGATCCGCCGCAAACAAGTTTTCGTAATCGATATCGACGCCGTCAAAACCGTGAACCTGCGTCATACGCACGATCTGCGCGCGGTGCGCTTGCCGCGCCTGCGCATCGTTCAACATCCGCGAAATGATCGCCGCGTCTTTCAGTTGCTGGGCGTTGCCGCCGGATTGAATGACATCGTTCACCACCGTCAACCAGGTTCGCACCTTACGCTGGTGCAGGCGGGTCAGAAGCCCCGCCGAGTCCGCAGTTGCCTCACCAAACACCGGTGCGCCTGCGGGCGTCAGTTGCGCCCAAAAATAATACACGTCGGTATAGACATCGAGATCGCGTTCAAGCGCTGCCGCGCCATTTGCAAAATCCCAGGGCGTAAGCCAGGCACCAACCCAAGGTTGCGGAGGCGTCGCCTGCCGTATGGCGATGCAAGCTGCTGCAAGAACAACGACCGCCAAGCAGAGACCAAGCAGCTGAAGACGTAAGGTGTTTTGTGGGAGGTTCATTAACTCAACACACTAAACCACAACGGCAGCGTCACGAAACTCAGTGCGGTTGTCGAAGTTACGGCGGCGGCATACAGACTGGTGTCAAGACCGTAGCGGTCGCAAATGACAATACCAAGCACCATGCTGGGCATGGCCGCTTCGAGTACCACACCGGCCAAGGTGTTGCCGGACAAGCCGAACAACAGTGCTGCCAACCCGACCCAAATCGGCATCAAGACAAGCTGAATGACGGACACAATCAAAATCGGCCAGGCATGCGCAATCCGCAACGTATCCCAGCGCAGGCTCATACCCAGCGCAATCAACATCAGCGGCGAGACGGCACCGGCCATCAGACCGAGCCAGTTATGAATGACGTCGGGTAATGGCACACCGGCAAGATTCAGCACCACGGCCAATACGGCGGCCAGTAAGGGCGGGGTTTTTACAATCGCGGCGGCCGGATGCATTGGCGTGGTACTCGTGCCGTAGTAGCGTGCCACCGACAACCCCACCGTCAGCAGCAACGGTGTGCACGCAAACAGATCGTATTGAATCGCCACACTGCGACCCATACTTGGCCCTAACACCGCTTCCAACACCGGCAAGCCTAAATAGGTCGCGTTGGGAAATGCGGCTGCCAACATCACGGCGCCGACCATCGTGTGCGGCATTTTCTGTTTGCGGCAAATCGCCCAGCTTAACAACAGTCCGCCAATCACTCCACTTGCCGCCGACAACGCGACGCGCGGCGCATCCAACGACAGCGGCGCTTGCCACAACACATTCAATACCAACGCCGGCAGCAATAAGTAATACACCAACCCGGTCAGGGCTTGACGTATTTGATCGACATCCAGATCGCCGGGTTTGGCCACCCGCCAAACCACGCCGCACACCACCAGGAAAGCCATTTGCAAAAGGACATCAAGCATAGCGGGTGATTGTAGCAGGCGAATTTCTTGCACAGTTTGAATAAATCGCGCGAGCAAATATTCCCGGTGACGCGCTGAAATAATCTGGTGCTATTATCAGCGCTGCCATTGACGGCACATCATTCACTGGGGGAAACATGCAAACAATCTTACTGCTCGTGCTTAGCCTCGTGCTGACGGCATGCGAGCAAGCTACGCAAACAACCGGGAATTCGGCGCTGCAATTAACCCGCATCGGCAACAAAGAAGTTGCGGCCGGCGACAGCTTTAGTTTGCTCGTGCAGGCGACCGATAGCGACGGCAACGCACTGCACTACACCAGCGACGGGAGCATCGGCCCGGGCAAAAATCCCTATGCGCAAACCACACCGGCGATATTCGATCTCAGTGCGGCCAGATTTGAATGGACACCTACAAGCGCGGAACTCGGCGATTACTCGGTGCAATTCACGGTTACAAATTCCACCGTGCCGCCGTTGAGCAGCAGCGAAACTATTTCGATTACGGTCATGACAACCACAGCGTATGGCCGTGCGATGTATATGCAATCGTTGCAGGAAAGTCTCAGTGCACGCGACCTTGAACATATCGCCGAGTACCTGATGAACCTGCCGCATATCCAATATGAATTATCGCTGGGTTGCGTTATATGTCATGACGGGGCGCTCAACCGTGGTAAGTCTGGAATTCACCCTTTAACGAGCGAGCTTTGCGGCGCGTGCCACACGCTCAACGCTTGGCTGCCGCTTGCAAAATTCGATCACACGCAGACAAGCGCAGCATGTACAAGTTGCCACAATACATCTCTGGGTCATCCATCCACGACGGATCAATGCGCCGCATGCCATACGCTCGACACATGGCAAGTATTGAAAGTGGATCACAACCAGATTACCGGGCCGTGCTCAGAGTGCCACCATAGTCTTGCGTCACCCTAAATGACATAAGTACTAGGGTGTCACGCGGGTGTTGCGCCTACCCCGCCACTATATCGCTGAGGTGTTCCGCCAGCCGCCGCAGCGCGGGTGACGGATCGTCCGGGCGTAGATGCACGTTGAGAATGCTCGGCCGGTCAGTCGTGGCGACTGCGCTCTGCCATGCTGCTTCGAACTGTGCTTCGTTGTGTACATCGTAGCCGTGCATCGGTCCCATCACCTCGCCCAACTTGTCGAAGCGCCAGGACGCGATATTATTGAACGGGCCTTCTAAAATGTAACGCTCGGTGCTGTAACCCTTGTTGTTGAATACGATCACGATGGGATTGAGCTT
>JACQEQ010000239.1 GCA_016200445.1 Gammaproteobacteria bacterium
AAACCGACAATCATCTGCACGATACTGCCGGACGTGACCGCTTCGGTGGTACCGTCGCCAAGCTTGGCAAATACGCTTTGCGGCGCGAGCAACAGTGCGATACAACAAATGTGGGCGCGTAGTGTCATTTTAGTTTTTTGATGCGCTCGCTGGGGCTGATCACATCGGTCAGACGAATACCGAATTTTTCGTTGACCACTACCACCTCGCCGTGCGCCACCAGCATGCCGTTGACCATCACATCCAACGGTTCGCCGGCCAGCCGGTCGAGCTCCACTACCGAGCCCTGGTTCAGTTGCAACAAGTTGCGGATGCTGATGTGGGTGCGTCCGACTTCCATAGAAATCGTGACCGGTATATCCAGAATGACATCAAGACTCGACTCCTCCATGGTCGGCCCATGTTCATTCGGGACCAGATTTTTTAATTCGGCCTTCGCGACATTCGCGCCCGCCTCGACGTCCGCCTGTTCTTGCAACGCGGCGGCCCAGTCGTCGGTTGCGCCTGCTTCGCCGGTCTCTGTAGGTGTGTCACTCATTGCATTACTCCTGTGCCGTTACCGCGACCATACTGCGATTTTGTGTATTCGTGACCATCTCTACCGTTTGCACGGCGGCATGACCGCCCGCGATGCCGTACACGCCGCGAAACACTGGCACATCTTCCGCGCGTACCGTAACCAAGGGAGGCAGATCGAATGGGATTATGTCGCCGGCTTTTAATGTCAACATGGCGCGCAACGGCAACTCGGCAGTGCCCAGGCTCACGCTTAATTCGACGCTGGCGGATTGCATTTCTTCCCGCAAGGCGACGATCCAGCGGTCGTCGCGCTCCGTGCGGTCGCTTTGCACCCCGGCATCGAGCACTTCACGAATCGGCTCAAGCATCGAATACGGCATGGTCACATGCAGATCGCCGCTGCCACCTTCCAGCTCGATGTGGAACGTGCTGACCACCACGACTTCCGTCGGGCTGACAATGTTGGCGAAATGCGGATTCACTTCGGAATTGATGTACTCGAAATTCAAAGACATGACCGGTGTCCAGGCTTCTTTCATGTCCTTGAAACACTGCGTCATCAACATATTGATGACGCGCAATTCCGTCGGCGTAAATTCGCGGCCTTCGATCTTGGCGTGGAAACGGCCATCACCGCCGAAAAAATTGTCCACTACGATGAACACCAGCTTCGGATCAAACACCAGCAACGCGGTACCGCGTAATGGCAACACCCGCACCATATTCAGACTGGTAGGCACAAATAAACTGTGCACATACTCCGCGAACTTCAGCATCTGCACCCCGCCGACTGCGATTTCGGGGGTACGGCGCAACATGTTGAACAAACTGATACGAAAGTAACGCGCAAACCGTTCGTTAATCATTTCCAGCGTGGGCATACGCCCACGCACAATACGATCCTGGCTGGTGAAGTCGTATCCGCGAATCCCGTCGGGACCTTCGTCACCTCCGGCCTCGGTATCGACATCACCGCTCGATACTCCATGCAGCAGGGCATCGATTTCGTCTTGCGAAAGTAAGTCGGAAACGGACATGTCGGCGCCTTATTGCATTACGAAACTGGTGAAGTACAAGGCTTCGATACCGGGATCGCCGGTTTCTTCTTCGAGAATTTTTTGCACCTCGGTCAATGCCTTTTGGCGCAGATCTTCTTTGCCCTTGAGCGTGTTGACCTTGTCGTAGGTCTGACTCCCGAACAACATCACCAGATTATTGCGGATCACCGGCATGTGCTTTTTGATATGTTCAGCGTATTCCGCTTTGCGCGACATCACTTCGACATTGATCTGTAAAAAGCGCGCAGAACTATTCCCTTCGAAATTGACAACAAACGGCGGATCCAACGATACATAATTGGCTGGTGCAGGTTTATTGCTTTTCTCTTCACCGTCGCCTTCGGCCGCGTCGGCGGAATCGCCCTTATCTTCAGCTTCAGCATCAGCTTCCGCTTTGGCCGCTTTACCACCTTTGGCTTTCGCTGAAGCCTCGGGTGCCTTGTGCTTACCACCGACAAAATAGATGGTCGCACCGATACCTGCCGACAACGCCAGGATCGACGACACAGCGATCACACCAATCATTAGCCAAGGCTTTTTCTTCTTCGACTTTTCGCCGCCTTCTTCGACCTCGACGTCATCTTTCTCTTCGTCTTTACTCTCTTTTGCTGCTGGCTTTGCCATCGTCGTGCGCCTCTTCGAAGAAGGTATGATTACTCTGCGAATGCAAAGAGCAATTCATATGCCAGTAGACGGATTATTGTTTAGCCCTTTAAAATCGCGCCCTTACACCGCCTGTCACGCCCGGCGGCGGCGCATTGACATCCGGGTGTAGCCAGAAAATTGGCGACGTATCGGTAGGAACGCCGCCCCGCCTGGCGAAGGCTTAAGTGTCGCGCGAGTCAGGGCGCCAGCGCACCGGCCATCGCGTAAAACTCCCGCTCTTTCGAATGAGTATCGACCCATGTTTAACCGTCTACTGCTAATTACCCTGGCGTGCGGACCGTTGCCCAGCCATGCCTTCGATTACTTTCAACCATTACCCAAGCAGGTTCCGGTCCCAAAAGACAATCCGTTAAGCAAAGCTAAAATCGAGCTTGGCAAAAAACTCTTTTTCGACACGCGTCTATCGAGCGGCAACTCCACGAGCTGCAACACCTGCCATAATGTCAATACCGGCGGAACCGACGGGCTCGCAGTATCCAAAGGCGTCAATGGACAACCGACACGCCGCAACACGCCTGCGTTATGGAACATCGGATTTCAAACCGTGCTGTTTTGGGATGGGCGGGCGAAAAGTTTGGAAGATCAATTCAAGCAACATGTCGTTGATGCGCACATCACCGGCTACACAGAAGCGAATGAGTTACTCAAGCGCTTACAATCCATACCCGGTTACGCCGCTGAGTTTAAAGTTGTGTTTGGCAGCGACATCACGCTCGACCGCCTTGCGCAAGCCGTTGCCAGTTTCGAGCGTAGCTTGATCTCGCCCGACAGCCGCTACGACCGTTACCTGCGCGGCGACAAAAATGCACTGAACGCGCAAGAGCTGCGCGGCAAAGAAACCTTTCGCAGCGTAGAATGTTTGTCCTGCCACTTCGGTGTCAATTTCGCAGGCCCGGCACCCGGCCCCGCGTTGCATATGGGCGATGGATTTTACGAATTATTTCCGAATCATCTGGGCAGCAGCTACGACGCTTCGCATCGCATCGCCGACGATCAAGGCGTATTCGAATTTGATCACGATCCGGCACATCGGCGTCTGTGGCGCGTACCGCCGCTGCGCAATATCGCCCTAACCGCACCGTATTTTCACAACGGCTCGGCACGCACGCTCGCGGACGCCGTGCGCATCATGGCAAAAGTACAATTAAAGCAGGATTTGACAGATCAACAGGTCGCGGACTTGGTGGCGTTTTTAAACAGCCTGACGGGCCGCGTGCCGAAGATCACACCGCCACATTTGCCAGAATCGAATACTACGCCGTAAA
>JACQEQ010000245.1 GCA_016200445.1 Gammaproteobacteria bacterium
ATAAGCCTTTGCCATCCCATCCATTTGTCCACCCAATTTGTTGCAGATGAAATGACTCTATCCCTTCGGCTACGTATCATTAAGTAATCCTGGTGGTTTTAATTTTAATCTTCGATTTTCAGAAGAATATGGCTAAACCGGTTGCTTAACAACGTGAGTAAGTGTGGCCCCTTATATTTGTCGGAGCAGTTTTGGGGTTACATGCTTGGTTCATTGACGAGAACGGATATTCAGTGACTGCTTTAGGGTGTGAATTCGGAGTGTTTTTTCCACGAGAATGACCGGGGGTCGATGGCTGGCCTTACAGATTGCCACGACTTGCATAACGCTAGATATTTTCCGACAACTCGCGCATTAAATAGAACCAAAGGCACTTGGTTAGTAAGCGGCTGGCAGCCAAAGTACACTACGCCCTGATCCTTCTGGGGTAGCAACAAACCATGTGCGGCATCTCACTCATCTACCATAACGCCGGGTCAACACCTGACCCAGCTATCATCGCGCGCATGAATCTTGCGTTGCAACATCGCGGTCCGGATGCGCACGACGTGTTGTGTCGCGGTGCGGTGGGTTTGGGGCACACGCGCTTGTCGATTGTCGATATCGCAGGCGGCGCGCAGCCGATGCTCACGCCCGGCGGCCAGTGGGCGATGGTGTTCAACGGCGAGATTTATAACTACCGCGAACTGCGTGCGGAGCTGGAGCAGCAGGGCGTGACATTTAACACGCGCTCCGATACCGAAGTGGTATTGCATCTGGTACAGCGCGAAGGAGTGAATGCACCGCAGCGTTTGCGCGGTATGTTCGCTTATGTCGCGCACGATTTGAGCACCGATACGGTCATCATTGCGCGCGACCGGTTGGGTATAAAACCGTTGTTCTATCATTTCGACGGCACAACGCTGGTGGCAGGCTCGGAGTGCAAAGCGATTTTTGCCAGCGGCTTAGTGGAGCCGAAGCTTGACCGTAACTCGATCCGCAATTATTTCACCTATCAATTTGCGATTGCGCCGTACACCACGTTCGAAGGCGTGCGCGAACTGCCGCCTGGGCATCAACTGGTGATCGGCAAGGGCGGCGCACCGTGCATTGCACAATACTGGAATCTGGAATTTCCGCGCG
Organism: Gammaproteobacteria bacterium; assembly: GCA_016200445.1. Lineage (GTDB taxonomy): Bacteria > Pseudomonadota > Gammaproteobacteria > SG8-11 > SG8-11 > UBA6921. The sequence continues at coordinate 1,123 of JACQEQ010000245.1, forward strand.
ACGGCGAATACGAGTCGCTCGATGAAAATTTCTGGACGCAGAAATTTGCCGATGCGCTGGAAGAGGCAGCCGCCACTCACACCATCGGCGACGTGCCGATCGGCTCGTATTTGTCCGGCGGTATCGACTCGTCGGCGATGGCGTGGTTGCTGACGCGCTCGTACCCTGATCCGCTGCAAACGTTTTCGATTCACTTCACCAATCCGTCCATGGACGAGGCGCCGATCTACCGTGAAATCGCCAAACATCTGCATGTGGCGAACACCGAGATCACCATGGACGACGACCGGCCGGAAGGTTATCTCAACGATCTCGAACGATGCATTTACCACCTCGAACAACCGCAGCGCATGGCGGTGGATATCCCGCATTTCCTGCTGTCTGACCTGGTGCAAAAAAATAATTACAAGGTGGTTTACACCGGCGACGGCGCCGATGAAATTCTCGGCGGCTACGATTGCTTCCGGCAAGACATGATGCGCATCTGGGGCAACGCGATCGCCGATCCGGTGCAGCGCCGCGCGCATTATATGAGCGAATACACCAAGGATTTTTCGCGCGATTTCGTGCAACTGTTATTGGAGTTGCACGCGCCGCAGCGGCAGCAAGCGACCCTCGAAAAATTTGGCTGTTATCCGGTGTGGTTCGATTTTTGGAATGTGACGGCCGATCATTTGCCGGGTTTGTTCAGCAAGAGTTTTGAACAAGCCACGCACGACAACAGCCAAATGCAATCACTGATCGCTGACATGAAGCCGCATCTCGACGGCCGTCATCGTCTCAATCAATCGTTGTACATCGAAACCAAAACGCGCTTGCCGGGCTGGATTTTATGGAAGAGCGACCGGCTGAGCATGGCGCACAGCGTCGAAGCGCGGGTGCCGTTCATGGATCACCCGCTGGTGGAGCTGGCGGCGCGCGTGCCGCCGGATTTAAAACTCAACGGCATGAACGAAAAATACATTCTGAAAAAAATCGCCCAGCCGCATCTGCCGCAACACCCGTATGAGTTTAAAAAGCGCGCGTTTTACACGCCGATCCGCGAATGGTTTTTCACTGAAGCGCACCGCGAAGGCATGGATCGTTATTTATCCACGGCGGCACTGGAAGATTGCGGCATGTTCGTGCCGGCGCGGGTGCACAGTCTTTACAAGCAGTTGCTCGCTATCCCGGCACCGCGCGATGGCAATGAGTATTACCGTGTGATGAAGCTGGAATGGGTGTTGATGTCGGTATTGACCGTGCAGATTTTGCACGCGCAGTTTGTGCGCAAACAGGCGGCGTGTTTTTCTGGATTGCCGCATACCGTTGCTGCACCGCCACAGAGTGGCAGCGGATTGTTCAAACGGCTGTTTGGTGCGTAATGACTCCTCTCCTCATTTTCGAGGAGGGGTGCCCCGAAGGGGTGGGGTGGTTGCTGGGTGTAAAGTAAATTTAACTGCGACCACCCCGTCCGCTGCGCGTCCAACCTCCGTTGCACACGGACGTGCGAGTGTCGCGAAGCGCTGGGATGCGCGTGAGCGACCTCGAAAATGAGGAGGGGAGTAAAATTATTTCTGACTCCTCCTTTGCTCAAGGTGGGGTGGTCGCTGTCAGAACCGGAAAGCATTTAACGCTGAAAAATGCAGGATTAAATTACTTCTGACATTGCCCGCAATAAAAAGTCGAGCGCTGCCCCTGTCTGATTTGCATGATGGCTGATCCACAGCGCGGACACGGCGCGCCTTCTTTGCCGTAGACATTCAGCTTGAGTTGAAAGTAGCCGGTGTCGCCATTGCTGCCGACGAAGTCGCGCAACGTAGTGCCGCCTTGGGCGATGGCATAGTGCAAAATATTTTTAATTTCCAATGCCAATCGCGAACATTGCACCTTGGTGATTTTATCAGCGGCACGGCGCGGATTAATTCCGGCAAGAAATAACGCTTCGCTTGCGTAAATATTGCCGACGCCGACCACGATGTTCTGATTCATCAGGAATTGTTTGATGGCGACTTTGCGTTTGCGCGTGGCGCGAAATAAATAGTCGCCATCGAACCCTTCGCCGAGCGGCTCCGGCCCGAGTGCGCGTAGTAGCTTATGCGCGCCCGGGTCGCCATCGCACCATAACATCGCGCCAAAGCGACGTGGATCGCGCAGCCGTAGACAGGTGTGATCGGCGAACACGACGTCGACATGATCATGGGTTTGCGCCGGAGTGTCGGCAGGAAGAATGCGCAAATTGCCGGACATGCCTAAGTGGATCAGCAAGGTGCCGCTGGGCATGCGCAGCAACAGATATTTCGCGCGCCGTTCGACGTGTTCAATAGCGTTACCGACCAAGTGTTGCGGCAATTCCTTGGGCACCGGCCAACGCAAGCGCGCGTCGCGCACGATCACCGCAGTGATTTTTTTCTCCACTACATGCGGGCGAATGCCGCGTGCGGTGGTTTCAACTTCGGGTAGCTCAGGCATGGTGAACGTCGCGTAAATCGTCAAGGGAATAAGAAAGTTGGCTCGCCGTTCTTGGAGCGCGGTCATCCTGGCCGCAGGTTGCGGGCTGTAAGCCCGCGCTCCATCCGTACTTCGCTACATGGTGTCAGGTTCTGACAAGGGCGTGTCTGCGGCCGGGCGGTCGGAGCGCGAAAAAATCCACGCGGCGCCAAAGCCGGTGACCAGCGAATAGTTGCTGCGCTTAAGCGGGCTGTCCGCGTACACGCTGTTCGAAAAATTTTCGTAACGTGCGAACACGCCCAGCCAAATGTCGCCGATGCGCCGGCTCAGTGACGCCGACATGCGCAAGCCGCTGTAACCGCCGCCGGCAGAATACGCCGGCCGCGCGGCTGTGACGTAGGGGGCTGACACGCCATAGTAATACTGGTGGTAGTCGCGGGTGGCGAAAGTCGCGCCGAGCGCCGTACCCACGGTCCAGCGGCTACGGATGATGTAATTCAAGTGCGGATAAAAAAACCAGCCATGCGTGCCGGGTTCCGACATATCCATGCTGATGACCGCCTGTGCCGGCAGTTTGAGCTTCAACACGTCGCCATGATCGCGCTCTTCGTGCAACGTGAATTCCAGCGACGGACCCAAATGCAACATGAAATTTAAATTGGGCATGCCGCCGCGCGTGTCCGATTTCTTGCTGTCGACCGGTACGCCGAAATCGCCGCTGATATCCAGCGCGACCGACTCGCTGGCAAACAACAAGCCGCGCATGCCGCGCCGGTCCATCACAAAACGTTCGCCGCGATACGCCATGTAAGGAATGGGCAGCAGATAGTTTTTTTGTTGGTCCGAACCGCGATACTCCGGCAGGCTCACGCCGCCCAGCCCCAGCCCCAGTTCCCACCGTGGCAGCTCCGCGTGTGCTGTCGTGGTGCCCATCGCGGCAATTATTGCGTAAAACAGGCGTAGCGCGTTACGCATCCGCACCGCTCCAGATCAATGCTTCAATTTCAAGCAGCAGATCGCGGCGGCAAATATCGCCGGCCAAAAACAACGCAGGCGTTGTTGGCAGCTCGGTCAGTAGTTGCGTGCGCAGCTTCGACGCATCGTTAATATCGCGCACATATACCTTCAGATGGGCTCGCTGTTCCAAGCTAAAATCAATTCCACTGTGCGTGGTTGCCTGCGCCGCCAGTGCGCGCAGGTTGTGCAGTATTTCCGCAAGCTGATTATTAAGTTGTTGGTGGCGCGATTCATGGCCGACGATGCTGGCAGTGCCCGAAATGTAAAGATGTGCCACGCCGTCCCAGCGCTTTAGCATGCTGCGCGAAAACGCCGGGCTGGCCGGGCCGTATTGTTCGGGATAACGATACGCAGAAAGCTGGCGCGGATTCTCGACCGGCTCGCCCGGCGTGCGCGCGGCCAGAAAATACAGCGCGATGTCGCCGCTCTGCGTGCCGATCACCGTAGCCGCTGGAAACTCGCGCTCATTACGCAGTTGATGCCGGTCGAATGCGCGTTGCCGTCCCACGCAAAACCGCTGGTAACGGTCAAGACCCGCGTATTCAATGTGGATGCCGGGAAAATAATTCCACATGCGCAACAGATGCGGGTAACCCGCCCGGCGTGTCTGGCTAAGCACGTCCTCGTATAGCGTCTCGACAGCGCTTTCAAAACTGGCTTCATCCCGCACCGCACGCGTGAGTGTGCCCCACAACGCGACTCCATTGTGCGCATAGTGCAGATCGTTTAAGGCCGCTGTTGCAACCGGCAATGCGCTGCTCCATAACTCGATGGGTGTGTCGTTGCCAAGCGTCAGCAGCGGCACGCGCAGCGAAGCAGCAGCATGAATTTCAGATGCGCCGAAACTCACCGCGCCCAGCACCGATGGCGGGAAAGGTGTTGCAGTGAAGTCTGGATAAGAAATACAGATCGTTTGTTCGCACGGCATCGCGCGATTATACGGGACATAACGGCGAAGTAATTAGCTACGCTTCAGGTGGAATCAAATCGTCGACCGCTGCGCTGTCTTTCGGTAAGTGCCAGGAAATAATCGCGGTGGCAATCAACACGAACACGCCCAGCGCAATGATCGCGGGCACCGGCAGCGCACCCATGCCCGCTGCCAACGAATACAGCCCGGATGCGATCAGCATGGCGAGGTTTTCAAAGAAATTTTGCACCGCGACCGCTCCGCCCGCGCCGATGCTTTTATGGCCGATTTCCTGCAACGCCGCGTTGATCGGCACCACGAACATGCCGCCCGCGATCCCCGCCGCAAACAACGCGGCACGTGCAAGCCATAGGTCATCCACTAAGCTCAACAGCAGTACCACGACACCCATGCCATACGCTGCAAGTCGCGCGCGGCGCAAAAACGCCAACGGAATAAACCGTGCGGCGAGCAACGCACCCACGGCCACGCCGAGGGCGAGGAACATCACCAGCTCGGCGATTTTCGAGGTCTGTGTGATCAGTAACACTGCGGGCGCCCACGCCACCAGCAGCACGCGCAACACCACCGACACTGCCCAAAACAGACTCACGCCCAAGGTGGAGAAGCGGGCGCGCGGTGTTGACAATAAACGGCGCACCATCGAAATAAAGTGCGGTAGCGCAGGTTTCTTGTCGTGCGGCGTAACCGCGAGGCGTGTGATCCATAGTGCTACCAGCGCGGAGACCACATACAGCGCCGTGACCACACCCAGCGCCAGCGTAACCGAGCTTTCCGACAACAACGCACCGACCAGCGTGCCCGCGAGGATAGCAAGAATCGTCGAGCCTTCGATCCAACCGTTGGCTTTGACTAACTGCTGCTCGCCTACCAGCTCCGGCAGAATGCCGTATTTCGCCGGGCCATAAATCGCCGCACCCAAACCCACCACCGCATACGACAGCAAAGGCTCAACGTGCAGCAACATCAGCCCGGCGCCGATGCCTTTGACGACATTTCCGCTTGTCAATACATGAGCCTTCGGCCGCGCGTCGGCATACGGCCCGACCCACGGCGCACACAATACGAACGCGACTAGAAACGAACCCTGCAACGCCGGGATGTACCACGCCGGCGTGCCGGTGCTTTGCATCACCATCGTGATGGCGGTGAACAAAATGGCATTGTCCGCAAACGCAGTGAGAAACTGCGCGATCAACAGCAGGTAGACGTCACGTTTCATGGGGTGATTATTCCTTTGAGCGTGCTTCCTCTTCCGGAGGGAGACGGCTGGGGTGAGATTGCACGCGGCACCGCGCCAAACACACGGCGTGATTCAAACGCTGCCGGAGCGAGTTTTTTTCCGTCCACGGAGAGATGCCGTTTCAGCACGAAGTCGAACAGAATTGGGTTGTAATGCCGAATCTCGGATAACACCTTGGCGGTTGCCGTATCGAAGTAGTTTTCATCTACAAAGCGTGCTGGAGAAAACAATGGCATCACACCGGGCAATGGGTAGTCTGACCCGTTGACCAGGCGGGCGTGCCATTCAGTGCGTGTGATCAAGGTTTTGAGCGGTGTTCCCATGCGGTTGATCTGCGTCAACGCGGATAGTTCGCCGAACAATAAATTTTCGTAGTGCGGTTCGTCCATCATGCGTGCGAACAGTTCGAAATTAGCGGTTAGGGGTCCGTTGTCGCCTTTATCCAAGTCAACACCGGTGCCCAGGGTCGCGCAGTGCGCGACGACGACACGCACGCCGTGATCCAGTGCGCGGCGTAGCCGCAACGGATTGCCAAGCGCTTGCGCCTCACTACTGTGAACCGCTAACTCGTCACCCCCATGAGTGAGCAGCGGAATATTGAGGCGTGCGAGTACGGCATAGAATTCATCGCATTTTGGGGACGCTGGGTCCATCCCCATTGCGGGGGGTAACCACTTTATGGCGCGGGCACCGTTTGCCACTGCGGCTTCCAACACCGCGACGGCGTCCGGCCGGTAGGGATGCACCGAGGCGATCCATTCGAAGCGGCCGGGGTACGCTCGTGCGACGCGCGCTGCATAGTTATCCGGCGTGTAATAGGCGCTGTATTCGTGATCGACGTGACCGGTTGTGTCGTGGTGAAAGTCGAACGCGAGCAACATGAATTTGGCGCCGGGTTTGAAGTCGTGTGCCAAATTAACCAGGCGATTACGGAAGTCGCCGTCGATCTGCCCCGCGTGTTCCGCACACGCGGCGTTTTGGTAGAAATAGCGTTGTATGGATTGAATCGGGTGCAGCCACGAATGCATCTTTGGTGTGATCCAGATGCCGGAATCGCTGTCACCCACGCCGATCATGTGCACATGGCAATCCCAAACTTGGTCTGCGCTCAACCCTTCCCAAGCGGCCGCGACTAACTCATGCGTGAGCAATCTGTCAGGCAGTGGCCCGTCTTGGCATGGGTTGAATATGCCTTCATAACCCCAGGCCCTCGGCGCGGCAACACTTGCCGCGCCGAGGGCTGCCAACTTTAAAAACGCACGGCGATGCATGGAGGTCACTGCGGCTAACCACCCGCAGCCAACGTTTGCGCGGCGGCGTAATCCGTTTTTCCGGTGCCCAACAACGGCACCTGTTTCACAACCAAAAATTTCTTCGGCACATTGAGTTCGCCGATGCCGTCTTGCTTCGCCTGCTCCAGCAACGCGCCGCGCGCGGCATCGGCCTGGCTGGTGATCAACACCAGTTGTTCGCCTTTCTGCGCATCCGGCACGGCGACAACGGCGTGTTGCGCGGCCGGCCAGACTTTGCTCGCCAACGATTCCACTGCCGTGAGCGACACCATTTCCCCGGCGATTTTCGCAAAGCGTTTGGCGCGGCCGCGAATGGTGATGAAGCCTTCCGCATCGATACCGACGATATCGCCGGTGTCGTACCAGCCGTCGCCGCAACTGGACTTGGGCGGCACCAGCACGCCGGGTTGCGCGTGCAACAGGTAGCCGCGCATGACATTGGGGCCGCGCACGTGTAAGCGTCCGCCATCGACAACACCCGGCACATCTTCAAGCCGGTATTCAATCGCGGGGAGCAAGCGCCCGACACTGCCTGCCTTGCTCGCCATCGCGGTATTGGTGGTGAGCCCCGGGCTGGTTTCGGTAGCGCCATAGCATTCGAAAATGCGCACGCCGAATTTTTCTTCCCAGGTGCGGCGGGTTTCGTCTTTCAGTTTCTCCGCGCCCGCGAACACGTAGCGCAGGCTGTTGAAGTCGTAGGGATGTGCGAAGCGCGCGTATCCAGCGAGAAAGGTATTGGTGCCGAACATGATGGTCGCGTTGATGTCGTAGGCAATCTCGGGAACGATGCGGTAATGCAACGGCGACGGATAAAAAAAGGTTTTCATGCCGTACAGCAAAGGCAGGATGGTGCCCGCCGTCAGGCCGAACGAATGAAACAGCGGCAGCGCGTTGAGAATGACATCTTGCGCGTTGAAATCCACGCGCGCCGCGAGCTGGTGCAAGTTAGCGAGCAGATTCGCGTGCGACAACACCACGCCCTTGGGCGTGCCTTCGGAGCCGGAGGTAAACAACACCACGGCGGGGTCGTCGGCTGCGAGTTTTTGGCGCCGGTAAATCCATCGGGCCAGCGGTGCGCTGACCCAGGCGCGCAATTTGTCGAATGCTGAAATCGCCGCCGCCAGATCTTCCAGATAAATCACTTGCACTTGTTGCGCAAGCGCGGCGACGGATTTGTCAAGCTTGGCGTTCTGCACGAAGCGCCGCGACGTATACACCACCCGAATCTGCGCGGTCGCGCAGGCCGAGCACATGCCTTGCGCACCGACCGTAAAATTCAGCATGGCCGGAATACGGCCATAAAAGTGCAAACCCAAAAACGTGACCACGGTGGTGGCCATGCTGGGCAGCAGCACGCCGACATATTCTTTCGGGCGCGTCGCTTGACACATCGCGCGGCCCAACACGCGTGCGCGCAGAATCAGCGTGTCGTAAGTCAGCGGCTGGCGTTGCACATCTTCGATAATGACGTGCCGGCCGCCATGCGTGCGCTGCGCGTCGAATAGTTTGGTTACCAATGTGCTGCGATAATTGCTGGTGACGAACATCATGTCGGTCATCATGTCGGAAAGAATTTGCCCGGCGCGTGCGCGCCGTTCGCGTGCCGACAAGCTTGCATCTACCATTAAACGCCGCGGCGGCAACACGGTCAGCGTAATCTGCGGAAACCAGCGTAAACGCACGCGGCCCTTCAAGCGCGAAAACGGCGTGTATTGCGCGCCTTCGATGCGCACCGGCAACACCATCGCGGCGGATTTGTCGGCGATCAAGCCCGGCCCCTGATAAATTTTCATCAGCGCGCCGGTGACCGTGATGCGCCCTTCCGGAAAAATTACCGCGCGCCGGTCTTCCTTCACGTACTTGATCAACGATTTTGTCGACAACGGGTTCATCGGATTCAGCGGAAACAAATCCACCATCAGCCGCGCTACATGCCCATACCAGCGCTGCGCATGATGCGTATCAATCGCAAACGTCAGCCGGTCAGGAAAAAACGCCGCGAGCAACACCGCATCCAGAAACGAGGTGTGATTAGCGACAATCAGCACGCGCACGCCGGCTTGTTGATAATGCTCCATGCCGTCGACCTGCACTCGATAACACAGGCGTAGGAGTGCGCGTAGAAATATTCGCAATAATGCGTACATGGTTCCCCCATTAACTGGTGTTGTTGGAAATGACATGAAGTTTAGCAGTTTGCCTACACTCGCTTTTTGAAGGAAACGTTTTCTATTGTTGCTTACGTTTTAAATCCACCAACAGTGCATGTAGCATTTCGGATGACAGACCGTGTAGCACTAAACGATATCCAGCTGTCCAGGTGGCTGGAACAGTCAGTGGGTGCTTGTTGTTGACTAATATTAGGCCGTCCGGCATGCCAAGCACCTTTGCGGCGTAGATGCCGACGGTTTCATCGAGTTGCAGGGAATGGACTGATCTCCAGAAATCACGATCGGTGAGAAACAGCTGGTAGATCGGCGTGAATAGGTCGATGCAGGTTTGCAGGTCAATGACGTTGAACCAACCCGAGTTTTGCGGTGCGATTGGAAACTGTCCGCCCTCTGAAATCATCGAGAAGTCCAATTTCGCATTGGGTTCGATGTCGGAGATTCGTTGTTCCCGCAGTTTTAAATTGAGCCGAGTAATGAAATTAAAAAGATTCAGATCATGCTTGATGAACAAGTGGTCCACCAAGTCTGGCAAGTCTGCGGGTTGAAGCGGATTCAACTCAACTCCGCCACCTTTGATATTGGCGTTAAGAAACGCCAAATTTTCGCTGCCAATCCAGAAGTGACGAAGGATGAGCCAATTGGCCTCGGGGGTCGCGAACACCGACAGTCCCCAAGCCAGGAATCGATGCAGTAAACGCCAAGCCGACAGTTGATTCGGAATCGTGGATCGATCCAGCCAAAGGGTTTGCCACTGATTGGGGTTGTCTGGATTGTGCGGCTGCTCGAGAAACGCACAGTCGCGCGGAAGTTTGGTTTTTTTCATGGGATTGGTTCAACCTCACGCGTCGATATAGCGCCATTGTGATAAGTAAAGATCCGCTACTGTGCACGCCACCTGTACGATCTTGTGCAGCTCGCTGGGCGCTGTGCTTGCAACGATGTGTAGAGCATCGAGCCAGCGGCGCATGTGGTGTTGGTCGTTCTCGCCGTGGTAGTCGAGAAATTTGAGTGCAGTCAGCGGTAGCCCCAATTGATCCCGCAAGCGGGGGAGTAGCGTCGGAATGATACGCTGCCCGGTTCCTTCGATAATGTATATACCACCGAGCAGGCCGACCGGATCGGACTGTGCCGCGTACGCGTGCATGAATGCGTTAAGTGCTTCACCGCCGGGATTGCGTACCAACTGCCGTGGCGAAAGTGTCCCACCCGCGCGTCGGTAGTCGTCGTAGAGGATGTGCCAATCGAGTTGCTCTTCCCCGGCATGGGTCTGAACCAGTTTTGACAATTCTGCAAATCGCGATGTCATGCTCGATGCTGCTCGACGCATCCACAGGCTGCCTTCGCGCACCTGCGGAATCCAATTCTCCATCCAGCCGATGTAGTCTGTCGTGCCGAAGTGGCCACCGAGAATTTTTCTTACCAGCGGGGTGCGGAACACTTCAGATCGGTAATTATGCCAAACGCTCATGAGCTCCGTGAGTAAATCCGCGACTGGTCCGGGCTCGCTCGGGGCGTCGACAGGCGCAGGTGGCAACGATTCGGAATATGCTTCGGTTGCAGAACCTATGTGCTCGGAATTCGGCGCAACAACTTCCAGTAAAAAATATGCAACCGAAAACCGGCCGGATTCTGGAACGAATCCGAAAATCAAATTGCCGGGTTTAAGGCGGTCGCCCATCGTCTGGACGAATTCATCCAGCATAATGAAAATCGACGCAGAACCGGTATTCCCTCTAGACGATAAATTTGAAAACCATTTATTTTGTGGAATAGCAAGACCTGCCTCCTCCATCAGCGTCGCTACCACCGGCTTGAAACGTTCAGAAGAGTAGTGACATAAAAACCAATCGATCTGTTTTGGGTCGACATGGCCGGCGCGTGCCAATGCAGCGTACTCATGCATACCAAGGTCGAACAGGTTAGGCAGTAGGCGGATGTCTTGTCGTAAGTCATAGGCGCCCGCCTTCTCGGCGGCATCCAACGTCGGGTAGTCAAGATAGCCTTTGGGCGGGTTATCCAACGACATGCCCACTTGCATACAGGTCGGCATGTCGCCGGAAAACGACTTTTGGTGAATCCATTTGATCCGGAACGACAGGCCGGAATCGGCCGGTTTGTTCGCGATGCGAACGCCACCGGCACCGTCCGACAACATCCATCGCAAGAAATGCGCATTGAAATCCACGTCGGCATTGCGTCCTTCAAAGCGGGATTTCTTGAATAGTCGCGATGGAAATTCGCTGGCTAACGCGATGGCCTCGTTAGCTCCGCCGGACTCCACCGCTTGCGCTGCCGCATTGAGGGCGCCGACCGACGCCGCGCAGATTCCAGTGATGGATAACGTTTCCAAGGGAGGCCAGTGCAACTCGCCCTGGATGAGGTTGGCCAACCCCGGTGCCGCGCAGTCCCCGCCAGTGGTGCCCGCTGCGATGAATTGCGGTCGCTCTCCTGCGGGTGCGAGCGCAGCAGCGACGCGTGCGCCCATAGAG